>CALWNS010000001.1 GCA_944382805.1 uncultured Gemmiger sp.
GCCGCCGGCACCGACGGTGTGCCCTATACCCTCCACAGCGTGCGCATCTACCTTGGGCTGATGACGGAGCAGGATTACCTGAACGGCACGCCCGCTTATACCGAGGTGGGCGAACTGCATTGACCCCGATACGCAAAACGACCCGCCGGGCAGCCGCAAGCCGCCCGGCGGGTCGTTATTTGCGTATGGTCTCAGGCTTCGGCGCGGTCGATGGCGTCCTTTACGCTGCTGAAGCCCATGTTCACGGCCAGCAGCCCGTCGCCATAGCGGTTGAACATCGAAACGGGGATGCCCCACAGATCGTCCACCGCGTCCTCGCCCGGCAGGGCGTCCCGCACGTTGATGCTGACTTTGTAGCGGATCTCGCCGTCGCGGTGGTCCAGCTCAAAGTTGCCGATGGTCAGGCCGTAGTTGGCGCGGGTCAGGTATTCGCAGACATCGTTCATGCTGTTCTGGTCGGCGCTGATGCCAATGGTGCCGTAGGCCAGCAGGGTGCGGCAGTAGTCCTCGTCCGATTTGACCGGACGCACATACAGGATGATGTCGCAGGATTTCAGCTTGCTGCGGCTCAGGTTAAAGCCCATCGTGAACTTGTTGTTTTCGGCGTCGAACTTGTAGTTGTAGCCCTTTTTGTCCAGCAAGTCCCGTACACAGTTGATGGCTTGCCGCATGGTGGTTGCCATAGGTTTTTCCTCCTTTGTATGGTTGGATGTATCTATCGTGTCGGCCCGCGGCGGGCCGGTACGGTCGCAAAATGCGGCGGCGGCACACTTCCCGCCGTTTGGCTTTTATAAAAGATTTCCGCCGGCGGGCGGCCGCCGGGACAGCGGGCCAAAAATTTTTACAAAAAAGCCGGCGCCGCAAAACGCGGCGCCGGGGCAACCATATATAAGGGGGCTGTGCCGGGGGTCATTCGGCCTTTTCTTCCTGGGCCAGGCAGCTGCTGCACACGCCGAAAACCGTAACGGCAAAATCATCCGCCCGGATGCCGGGGCAGGCATCCACCAGCTGCTGCAGCGGCTCCTGGGGGATGTACAGGCTTTGCAGCTTGTGGCATTTGCGGCACCACAGGTGCTGGTGGGCGACCTGTTCGCCGTCAAAGTGGTCGGCCTCGCCCGGGACGGAAACGCGGCGGATCTTGCCGATCTCCACCAGGGTGTTCAGGTCGCGGTAGACGGTGCCCAGGCTCAGGCGCGGGCACTCGGCCCGCAAAGAGGTGCAGATCTGCTCCGCCGTGGGGTGGTCGGTCCGTTTGAGCACTTCGCGCAGGATCAATTCCCGCTGATGTGAATAGCGCATATCGACTCTCCTTACCAATTTACGTTCCTGTAAACGTAAGCGGGCCAGGTCCAATCTGTCCCAGCTTATATTGACTGCTTTTATTGTACAAATTATCTTGTTCTTTGTCAATATATCGTCGCGTAAAAATTCCGAGTTTTTATTGTACAAATTAGCAAAATCTGTTTACCTCCCCCCATTTTTGTTTGAAACAAAAGCTTTTCAATTTGTTATAATGTAACAATTGAGAGCAAAGTTTATTCTTTCCCTCTGTTTTTTACCCGCCGCCAGTACGCGGCGGCCGTCTGTTCGGTTTTATTGTCGCCAAACGTGTAGTAGGTCCTGCCGCGCAGCGCGTCGGGCAGGTATTGCTGCGCCACCCAGTGGTCGGGGTAGTCGTGCGCGTACAGGTAGTGCTGGCCGGGGTCGGCGGCGTCGGCGCCGTCAAAGTGCTTGTTCTGCAAATTGCGCGGCACGGGGCCGCTTTTGCCCGCCTGCACATCGGCCAGGGCGGCATAGTAGGCGTTGTGGGCGGAGTTCGACTTGGGCGCGGTGGCCACCAGAACCACCGCGTCCGCCAGCGGCAGGGCGGCTTCCGGCAGGCCGACCATGTTGGCGGCGTCCACCGCCGCCTTGACGATGGGGATGATCTGCGGCCAGGCCAGGCCCACGTCCTCGCAGGCGGTGACCATCAGCCGGCGGCAGGCAGAGGGCAGGTCCCCCGCCTCCAGCAGGCGGGCCAGGTAGTGCAGCGCGGCGTCCGGGTCGGAGCCGCGCATCGATTTCTGGTAGGCGGAAACGATGTCGTAATGGTCGTCGCCCTGCTTGTCGTAGCGCATGGCGGTGCGCCGCCCCACCTGCTGCGCCATGGCCAGCGTGACGGTGCGCGCGCCGTCCTGCTGCGGGGCGGCGGCCACAGCAAATTCCAGGTTGCCCAGCGCTTTGCGCATATCGCCGCCGGCGCTTTCGGCCAGGTATTGCAGCGCGTCCGGCGGCAGGCAGACGGGCACGCCGTCCTCCTGCCCCAGGCGCGCGGCGGCGTTCTGCAGGCCCTGGGCGATATCCGCCGGGGACAGGGCCTTGACCTCGAATACCGTGCAGCGGGAAAGCAGCGCGTTATAAATATAAAAGTACGGGTTTTCGGTGGTGGAGGCGATCAGCGTGACGGTACCCTGCTCGATGCAGTCCAGCAGGCTTTGCTGCTGGCGCTTGTTGAAGTATTGGATCTCGTCCAGGTACAAAAGGAGGCCGCCCGCGCCGGGCAGCGTGCCCACTTCGGCCAGAACGGCCTTGATGTCGGCCGTGGAGGCCGTGGTGCCGTTGCGCTTGTGCAGGCGCATCCCGCTGTTTTCGGCTATGATGCCCGCCACCGTGGTCTTGCCCACGCCGGAGGGGCCGTAAAAGATCATGTTGGGGATGCGGCCGGTTTTTTCGGCGTTTTCCAGTGTGCGGCGGAACACCTGCCCCGGCGCCAAAAGGTGGCGCTGGCCGCATACTTCCGCCAGGGTGCGCGGGCGCAGCCGCTGTGCCAAAGGTTCCATGGAACAATACCCTCCTGTGTGTTCGAATACCCTTGCATTATAGCCCAAAGGCATGGTAGAATCAAGAAAAGCATCGACAGAATCCGGGAGGGTCCCCATGACAAAAAAGCAACTGGCCGCCGTGTGCATCGAGCGGCTCAAACAGCAGTACCCGCTGGCCGAATGCACGCTGGATTACGAACACGCCTGGCAGCTTTTGGTGGAGGTGCGCCTGGCCGCCCAATGCACCGACGAGCGGGTGAACGTGGTGGTCAAGGACCTGTTCGCCCGTTACCCCAGCGTGCAGGCGCTGGCCGACGCCGCGCCGGAGCAGATCGAGGCCATCGTGCGCCCGTGCGGGCTGGGCCGCAGCAAGGCGCGGGATATTTCCGCCTGTATGCGCACCCTGCGCGACCAATACGGCGGGCGCGTGCCGGACGACTTTGACGCGCTGCTGGCGCTGCCCGGCGTGGGCCGCAAAAGCGCCAACCTGATCATGGGGGATGTGTTTGGCAAGCCGGCCATTGTGACCGACACCCACTGCATCCGCCTGTGCGGGCGCATCGGCCTGGTGGAGGCGGGGCTGACCGACCCCAAGCGGGTGGAGATGGCGCTGTGGAAGATCATCCCGCCGGCGGAGGGCAGCGATTTCTGCCACCGGCTGGTCCACCACGGGCGCGCCGTGTGTACCGCGCGCACCGAACCGTTTTGCGAAAAGTGCTGCCTGGCCGATGTGTGCCGCTACGCCAAGGCGCACGGCAAAGCCCCGGCGGGGGCAGGCGCATGAGCGCGCGGCGCCGGCCGCTGCGCCCGGCGCGCATGGGCGGGGCGCTGCTTTCGGCCCGGGCGGCGCAAAAGCTGCTGCACGAGCTGACCGCCGGCCGCTGGGTATCGCTTACCCGCCTGCCGCCGGAGACCGAGCTGGCCGCCGCCCTGGGCGTGAGCCGCACCGTGGTGCGGGATGCGCTGGGCGAGCTGGAGCGCGGCGGGTACATCGAGCGGGTGCGCGGCGTGGGCACGGTAGTGAACCGCGGCGTGGCGGCGCTGGGCCCGCGCATGGACCGCAAGCTGGAGTTTGGCCCCCTGATCGCCGCGCGCGGCCATACGCCGCACACCGACCACCTGCTGGTGACCCGCCAGGCGGCCGATGCGCGCACGGCCGCGGCGCTGGGCCTGGACCCCGGCGACACGGTGCTGGTGGTGAACAAGCGGATGCTGGCCGACGAAACGCCGGTGCTGCTGTGTACCGACGTGCTGGCGCCGGCGCTGCTGGCCGGGCCGGTGCTGCTGGCGCTGCC
>CALWNS010000002.1 GCA_944382805.1 uncultured Gemmiger sp.
TGCCGGGGTCTGGTTTCTTATGTCAATTCCGCACGGCTTGCTTCCATATTTCCCACATTCCTCTCTGCCACAATCTATTTTGCCCACAAAAAGGGCGCGCTGCAGATGTCTGTTCTGCAACGCGCCCGTTTTTTTGTTTTTGCTTTTCCCTTTTCCATTGTAAGGCCCGCTTCGGCCTGATACAAGCGGGATACAAACATAGCGTATGATCGTCCCTGCAAGTAAGATAAGTGAGGCGATCTGCATGAAAAAGAAGCTCTGTGCCGTACTGGCCCTGTTCCCCGCCCTGCTGCTGGCCGGCTGCGGGGGCCAAAACGCCGGCGCGGCGAACGCCCCCGCAGGGGCGCAGCCGGCGGCTTTTAGCGCGCTGCAGCGGAACAGCGGCTGGAACGACGGCAGCGGCAGTGAAAACGGGTTTTATTATATTGGTTCCGATGTGCGCGGCGACGGCTCCGCGAATTTGATGTACCTGGACTACGCGACCATGCAAAAGGTCTACCTTTGCAGCCAGCCCAATTGCAGCCACGATACCCAGGCGTGTACGAGCTGCCTGCCCTATTCTGCGGGCGGAATATTGCCGTGCGTGGTCGGCGGGCACCTTGTGCTTGTGTTCCCGGGCAACGTGGGAACCGCCGCAAACGGATCCGTTTTGCCCCATATCGAGCAAATGGAACTGGACGGGGCAGACCGCAAAACGACCCTTACCTTTGAGGCAAACCAACGGATCAACCGTCCGCTGGCAACGGACGGGACCTGCCTGTACTGCGAACTTGACACCGCAACGGAGGACGGGAACACAAAAGCCGAGCTGGTACGCATCGACCCGGCGGCCGGCACGGTCGAGACCCTCTGCGCCTTGGAGCAGGAGTGGGTCAAGGGCGGCGCGGGGTCAAAGCTTTTCCTGCTGGCAGCCGATGGAAGCTATGTTTCCTATGATCCGGCCGCAGACGAGAGAGAAACGGTCGTAACGGCAGAAAACGTCCATATTGATTCCCTTTTGGAGGGCGGGACGCTGGCCTATAAAGAAGATGGATATTTCTGCCTGCTCGACTTGCTTTCGGGCGAAAAGACGGTGTTGAGCGGCTTTGATGTCCCCGGCGCCGAAGAAGCGTTTGTAAACCTTGTCGATGTGGATCCTGCGCACCTTCTGGTACAGGTTGAAACGGCCTCCCACCAAACCGGGGCGGACCTGGCGGACGGCTATTATATGGTAACGGGGGACGCCGCGCCGCAAAAATGGGAGCTGGTCTACCGTTCCGGCGAGGAGGACCTCCCGTTCCGGCGCGCGGCAACGCTCCCCGACGGCCGGTACCTGGTGGTCGCCGGCGAAGAAGCCGCGGCAGATGTGAATGCCGGCAGTTATTATGTGCCGACGGGCGAAAAGCAGTATCTCCAAATGGAACCGGAGGATTTTTGGAATGGCGTTAACCCCGCCGCGGGCGCTGCGCAGTGACCGGGCGGAAAAGCAAAAAATGATACAGTGAGGCGACCCGTATGAAAAAGAAGATTTGTGCCGTACTGGCCCTGTTCCCCGCCCTGCTGCTGGCGGGGTGTGGGGGCGGCCGGAATGTAAGCCAAAGTACAGCCTCTTCGCCCTCGACAGAGCAGGTAAACATTGCACAAAACCTGACGATGCTGATACCGGACCGACGCCTTACAATGGGGGTTGGCACACAGGACGGCTACTATTATGTGCAGCCCGGTGTGTCGGACTCTCTCACGGGGCAGATCCGCTATGTGGACTATGCGACGGCCATGGATATCCCGCTGTCCACACAGGTGAACAGCGACCACACCGACGAAACGGACCCATCCTATCTGGATTCTATCATTGGGGACTACCGCCTGTTTGTGTATGACGGGCACCTTTACTTTATCCGGGCCGGTGCGTCCGCCTATGTGGAGGACAGCGAGTTTGGCGATTTGGCCACCGGCGCGGTTTACCGGATGAATCTGGATGGCAGCGAACGAACCCAGGTTTACGGCGGCGATGGCAGCGGGGACTTAATGATGTACGCCGTTGGCGGCGAGGGCGTGCTATATCTGTTTGAACAAAAAGTCGAAGGAATTGACGTGTTGCGGGTTCCGGAAAGCGGCGGTGCGGCCGAAACGATCGCCACTTTATCGCCGGATGATGGCTCGTATCTGTTGATCGGCTGCCGGGACGGACTGCTGTATTTCCATGTGATCGGCTACGATCCGGACAAGAAAAATTCGATGGGCGATATGGGCAGCAGCACGCACACGCTGGTCACGCTGGATATCCAGACAGGCGCACAAACTGATCTTGCGGATTTGTGTCCGAACGACAGCCGTTATGCCGAACCTTATATAGCCGGGAACACGCTGCTGTACTATTACCCCAACGGGGAACGCAAAGTTGCCCTTTGTGATGCCAACGGCGAGGTGAAAAGCACTGTGCCGCTGGCCGAGGCGGCGTCCGATTTCCAACAGGTTGATACCCCCTATGTGGTGGGCAATACGCTGTTCATCCCCTGCTGGGACGACGAGCAGAAGCACGGATACCAGATTCTCGTGAACGCCGAAACCGGTGAGGTTTCCCGCTCGGACGTGTGCCTGACCCAGGAGGACGGTAAGGATCCGTTGGGGGCAACCGTGCTGGCCGAAACCGACAGCGATTACCTGGCGATGACCGAAATTCGCTACGAGGATGCCCAGATGCCAACGGGCGACGGCACAATGGCCACCGTGCAGAATCAGGTGTACGGATACAGCCTGATTCCCAAGCAGCAGTTCACCACCCGGGAACCCGCGCAGCAAAGTATAGAGCGAATGTGAGCAAGATGGTTTTTGGTAAAAAGGCAGGGAGCATTCATGACGTCTGCAAATAAAACTCATTCGGCCAATTTGGCCTTGCTTGAATTGTGCAAGACTTACACCGTGCCGGCCCCCTTCCTGCGACACAAAAAAACAAAGCTCAAACCCAAGCAAGCCCTGGCCGGCGTCTCCCTGACGCTCGGCCCTGGCCTTTACGGCCTGTTGGGCCCCAACGGCGCGGGCAAAAGCACGTTGATCGGCATCATCAC
>CALWNS010000003.1 GCA_944382805.1 uncultured Gemmiger sp.
GTGTAGGGGTGCAGCGGGCGGGCGTACAGCGCTTCTTTGGGGGCAACTTCGCACACCGTGCCCAAAAACATCACGCACACGCGGTCTGCAATGAAGTGGATGACCCAAAGATCGTGCCCGAAGCACAGATCGGTCAGCCCCAGCTTCTCCCGCAGGGCCTTGAACAGGCTGAGCACCTGGCTCTGCACCGAAACGTCCAGCGCCGAGACCGGCTCGTCGCACACGACCAGCTCCGGCTGCAGGGCGATGGCGCGCGCAATGCCAATGCGCTGGCGCTGCCCGCCGGAAAACTGGTGCGGGTAGCGGTACAAAAATTCGGCCGGGATGCCCACCGCCTGCATCAGTTCCAGCACGCGCTCGGTCGTGGCCTGCCGGCTTGGGCAGACGCGGTAGGTCACCAGCGGTTCGGCAATGATGTCCCGCACGGTCATGCGCGGGTCCAGGCTGGCGTAGGGGTCCTGGAACACCATCTGCAGGCGGCGGCGCAGTGGGCGGAACTCCTTTTCCTTCATGGCGGCAATGTCCTGCCCGTGGAAAAACACCCTGCCCGCCGTGGCCGGCAGCATTTTGATCAGCGTGCGGCCCAGCGTGCTTTTGCCGCAGCCGCTTTCGCCCACCAGCGCCAGCGTTTCGCCCCGGCGGATGGTCAGGTCCACGCCGGATACCGCGTGGACGGCCTGGCCCTTGCGGCCGGTGGGGAACACTTTGGTCAGCCCTTCGGCCCGCAGCAGTTCCGCCGGCTCTTTTTTGGCGGCAGTCTCTTTGGGGGTGGCGGCCATCAGGCGTTCCTCCTTTCCGCCGTTTCGGCGCAGTATTGCAGGCAGCGCACCGTGTGGCCGGGGGCCGCCTCGGTCAGGTCGGGGCGGCGGGTGCGGCAGGCTTCGCCGGCTTCGGCGCAGCGGGGGCAGAACGCGCACCCGGCCGGCAGGTGCAAAAGGTTGGGCACCACGCCGGGGATGGCGTGCAGCCGTTCGGCTGCCTGCCCAATGCGCGGGATGGAGGCCAGCAGCCCCCGCGTATACGGGTGGGCCGGGTGGTCGAACAGCTCAAACGTATCGGCGTGTTCCACGATCTTGCCCGCGTACATCACATATACCTCGTCGCATACCTCGGCCACCACGCCCAGGTTGTGGGTGATGATCAGCACGCTCATGCCGGTCTCATCGCGCAGCGCGCGCATCAGGCGCAGGATCTGCGCCTCAATGGTCACGTCCAGCGCGGTGGTCGGCTCGTCAGCGATCAGCAGCTGCGGGCGGCATACCATCGCCATGGCGATCATCACGCGCTGGCGCAGCCCGCCCGAAAGCTCGTGCGGGTAGCAGTCATAGCGCTTTTCCGGCTCCGGGATGCCCACTTTGGCAAACATTTCGATCACCCGGCGGCGCGCCTGCGCGCGGGGCAGGCTGCGGTCGTGTACCAGCAGCGTTTCGCATACCTGGCGGCCCACCCGCAAAACCGGGTTCAGGCTGGTCATCGGCTCCTGGAATACCATCGAGATCTGCTGCCCGCACACCGCGCGCAGCTCTTTTTCGGGCAGTTGGGCCAAATCGCGCCCGTCAAACAGGATCTGCCCGCCGGCAATGCGCCCCGGCTCGCGCAGCAGGCCCATGATGGAGCGGGCGGTCATGCTTTTGCCGCAGCCGCTTTCGCCCACCAGGCCGATGATCTTGCCGCGCGGGATGTCCAGGTCCACGCCGTCCACCGCCGGAAGCACGCCGTGCTCGGTATAAAAGCAGGCGCGCAGGCCGCGCAGGGAAAGCACGTTTTGCGCGCCGGCCCGTTCGTTTTCGGTCATTCTGCCGCCTCCTTTACTCGTTTTGGCTGTGCGGGTCCAGCACGTCGCGCAGCCCGTCGCCCAAAAAGTTGAACGCCAGCACCACCACCATGATGGCCACGCAGGGCGCCAGCGCCAGCCAGGGCTGGTTGAACAGGAACTGCTTGGACTGGTTGACCATCAGCCCCCAGCTGGCGGCCGGCGGCTGCGCGCCGATGCCCAAAAAGCTCAGCGAACTTTCGCTCAGGATGGCCGCGGGCACGTTGAGCGTGAACAGCACGATCAAAGAGGGGATACAGTTGGGCAGGATGTGCCGCCGCATAATGGTAAAGCGGCTCACGCCGATGGAGCGCGCGGCCTCTACATAGGCGGTCTCTTTCAGGCTCAGGGTCTGGCTGCGCACCACGCGCGCCACGCTGGCCCAGCCCACCATCGAAAGCGCGATGAACAGGTTCAGGGTCGAAGACCCCAGCGTATACATCACCACCATCGCCAGCAGCAGCGAGGGGATGGACAGCATCACATCGGCCACGCGCATGATGACATAGTCCACCCAGCCGCCGAAATACCCGGCCAGCAGCCCCAGCACGATGCCAATGACCAGCGCCGCCACGCTGGGCAGGATGCCGATGGCCAGCGAGAGGCGGGAACCGTACAAAATGCGGGAAAGCACGTCCCGCCCCAGCTCGTCGGTGCCGAACCAGTGCGCGGCGCTCGGCGGCTGCAGGCGGGCCAGCACGTCCGGCTCGGCTTCGCCATACGGGGCCACCACCGGCGCAAAAACGGCCAGCAGCAGCGCCAGCGCGATCACCGCGGCCGATACCACGGCCAGCTTGTTCTGCCGCGCCAGGCGCGCCAGCTTTTCGCGCGCGCCGTCCCGTTCACCGATCTGGCTCCGCAGCGCTTCGCCGGGGGCGGCGTGCGTTTTTTTATTGGCCATGGGTCACACCTCCTTGCGGATCCGCGGGTCCAGCACGCTGTACAAAAGGTCGGCCAGCAGGTTGCCGGCAATGACCAGCACGGTCGTGAACAGCACGGTGCCCTGCAAAACCGGCATATCGCGGTTGTTGATGGCCGTGGTGGCCAGCCGCCCGATGCCGGGGATGGCAAAAATGCTTTCGGTGATGACCGCGCCGGAAAGCATACTGGAAAGCTGCAGCGCCATCATGGTGATGACCGGCAGCATCGAGTTTTTCAGCGCGTGCCCCAGGATCACGCCGCCGCGCAGAAGGCCCTTGGCGCGCGCGGTGTCTATGTAATCGGCCTGCATGACCTCGATCAGGCTCGAGCGCGTCATCCGCGCAACGCTGCCCGCGCTGTTCCAGCCCAGCGCGATGGCCGGCAGCACCATGGAGGCAAAGTTGCCGGCCTCCTGCGTGAGCGGGAACCACCCCAGCCGAAAGCCCAGGAAATACTGCAAAAGCAGCGACGTCATAAAAATAGGCATCGAGACGCCCAGCAGCGAAGCGCCCATGAACAGCCGGTCCAGCAGCTTGTTCTGGCGGATGGCCGCCGCAATGCCGGCCGCCAGGCCCAGCGCCCAGGCGAACAGCGCCGCCAGCAGCGCCAGCTGCAAGGTGGCGGGGAACGCCTCAGCGATCATGGCGGTCACCGGGCGGTCGTAGCGGTAGCTGACGCCCAGGTCGCCGCGCAGCGCGCCGGCAATATAGCGGAAAAACTGCACGGGCACCGGGTCATCCAACCCCATGCTCCGGGTCAGGCGCTCGACGGTGGCGGGGTCCACGTGTTCGCCCATCAGCACCGCGGCCGCGTTGCCGGGGATGCTGCGCAGCATGATAAAAATCAGCAGCACCACGCCCAGCAGCACCGGGATCATGCCCAGCACCCGCTTGAGGAAGCTCTTCATCCGCTCTCTCCTTTGCTTTTACAGGTCATTGACAGCAAAAATCCAGCCGCGGGCAGCCCGCGGCCGGAAAGGGGCTTTTACGCCAGGTCTACGCCGCTGAAAGCGAAATCGCTGTACCCGGCCCAGTGGGGGGTATAGCTGGCGATGGCGTCGCCCACCACGAACAGGTGGGTGCGGCTGCACAGCGGGACCCAGGCGGCGTCGGTCTGTACGATCTGCCGCTCCAGCGCGGCATACTCGGCCAGGCGTTCGTCCTCGTCCACAATGGCGCGGGCGGCCGCTACGCGGTCCATGACCTCGGCGTTATAGTAGTTCATGCTGCGCGCTTTGCTGTTTTCCGCATTGCCGAAGAAGGTGTAAATAAAGTTGTCCGGGTCGTTGTAGTCGGCGGTCCAGGTGGCCACAAAGCTGCCCATCTCGCCGCTCATGCGGGTGTCCAGCCAGCTGGCTTCGTCGTAGGACTTGATCTCGGCCGTAATGCCCACATCGGCCAGGTTCTGCTGGATGATCTGCAGCACCAGCAGCACGCTGGCGTCGGCCGAACTGTCCGAAGCCAGCTCCATGGTGAACCCGTCGGCGTAGCCGGCTTCGGCCAGCAGGGCCTTGGCGCCCTCCGGGTCATAGGCCAGCCAGCCCTGGTTGTCCTCGCTGTAGCCCACCAGGCCCTGCGGGTAGATGCCGTCCGGGATGGCGCCGTCGCCGCTGTACACGGTGCTCAGGATGCTTTCGCGGTCAATGGCCATCTGCACGGCCTGGCGCACGCGCACATCGTCAAACGGGGCGATGTTCTCGTTCATCGTCATGTAGGTGGTGGCCAGCCGCGGGGCCGAAACGATCTTGTCGGCGTACTGGGTGCGGTAGGTCGCGTCCACAATGGCCGAATCGATCATATCGCAGTCCAGCAGGTCCAGCTCGCCGTTCTGGAACATCATGCTCAGGGTGGAGGGGTCGGGCACGATGTTGATCACCGCGTGCTTTACGTCCGGCTCCTCGCCCCAGTAGTTGGCGTTATAGTCCAGCACGATGCTGCTGTCCCGCGTCCAGCTTGTAACTTTGTACGGCCCGGAACCGATGGTCTGCGCCGGGTCGGTGCCAAAGGCGTCGCCGGCGGCGGTCACGTTGGCCTGGCTCAAAATGCTGCACGCCGGGGCGGCCAGCTCGTACAAAAAGCCCGCGAACGGGTGGTCGAGCGTGATGGTAAAGTGGGTGTCGTCGGTCACCGTGATGCCGCTCAGCTCCTCGGTCTCGCCGTCCAGCACGGCCTGCGCCCCGGTGATCATGGTGGCAAAGCTGGTCTGCACGCTTTCGGGCAGGGCCACCATGCGGGTAAAGGTGAACTTGACATCGTTGGCCGTCAGCGGCGTGCCGTCGGAAAACTGCACCCCGCTGCGCAGCGTAAAGTTGTAGGTAAGCCCGTCGTCCGAAACGGTATACTCCTCCACCAGGCTGTTCACCAGCGCGGTGGCGCCGCCCTCCCCGGCTTCGATCTCAAACAGGCGGTCGAACAGGTTCAGCGGGACCATATAGTTGTTGCTCGTCTTGTGTACGTCCATCGTCTGGATGT
>CALWNS010000004.1 GCA_944382805.1 uncultured Gemmiger sp.
TTGCGGCAGGCGTCGCGCCCGTCGACGTCGTCGCCGGGGTCCTTGGTCTCGGCATAGCCGAGCTGCTGCGCGATCTTGAGCGCCTGCGCAAAATCCATGCCCTCGTGCTTCATCTTGGTGAGCATGAAGTTGGTGGTGCCGTTGACGATGCCCTCGATGCGGCTGATGTGGTTGGCCGCCAGGCACTGGTGCATGGGGGTGATGATGGGCGTGCCGCCGCCCACGCTGGCCTCGAACAAAAAGGCCGCGCCGTTCTGGCGCGCCAGCGCCAGCAGCTCCGCGCCATAGGTGGCGACCATCTCCTTATTGGAGGTGCAGACGCTGCGGCCGCTTTCCAGGCAGCGGCGCACATACGGGTAGGCAAAGCGGGTGCCGCCGATGGTCTCGACCACCACCCGGATCTCCGGGTCCGCCAGGATCACATCGAGATCCTTGACAAAAAGCGCCGCGTCCGGCGTGCCGGAAAAATCGCGGATGTCCAGGATGTACTTGACTTCGACCGGTTCGCCGGCGCGCCGCGCAATGGACGCCGCGTTGCGGCGGCACACCTCCAGCACGCCGCTGCCGACCGTGCCAAAGCCAAGGATCGCTATTTTCGCCATGGTTGTTTCCTCCCCTGTCTTGTTTGCCCTGCTCACGCGCCGCGGTGGACGTCCACCACGAACGGCTGGCGCGCCAGGCGCAGCAGCATTTCCTCCACCGTCATCTGCATGGTGGCGGTGCGCACGGTCACTTCCACCTGCGCCGTGCCGTTTTCCGGCCGGGACTGGGTGATGGTGACGATGGACGCCCCCGCCGCCGAAATGCCGGAAAGCAGGCCCTGCAAGGCGCCGGTCTTATCCAGCAGCGTGGCGATCACCGTGATGGTCTCGCGGCCGGTCTCGGCGTCAAAGACATAGTCCTTGTACTTATAGAACGCGCTGCGCGAGATCCCCGCCTTGCGGACCGCCAGCGAAATATTGCTGACAGCGCCGGAGGCCAGCAGTTCCTTGGCTTCCAGCACCTTCAAAAAGACCTCCGGCAGTACCTCGGTATCCACCAGCAGGAAGCGGCGTTCCGCCATTTTGTATCCCCTCCGTATACAATTGTACTTGCAACAAGGATAATGATACCACACAGGCCCGCCCGTTGCAAGAGTTGACAAGGCGGCGGCCCCAATTTTGGCTATGTTGTACAAAGCCCGCCGCATTTGCCGCCTGTTTTTGTCGGGAACACAAAAGCCGCGTTCGTCCACCGCGCACACACAAAGCGGCCCCCGGACGCCAAAAGCTGTCCGGGGGCCGTGTGCAGTTGGTTTTAAGGCGCTCAGCCGGCCGGGTCTACGGCATTCTGCGCCGCAAGCTGGGCTGCCTGCGCATAGGGATCCTCTGCGGCGCTGAGCAGCGCGCCGGTGCTTTCGTCCGGCATATTGTCGGCGGTATAGTAGCCGGTCATGCCGCCGGAGGAGATGATCGCGCCGGTGCTCGTATTGAACTGGGCTTTGATGACGTTATCGTTATAATAGAACTCCGCAGCCGGCAGTTCCGCCTCCACCGTTTCCATCAGCTGCTTAAAGGCGCGCTGGGTCGGTTTGCCGTCCACGCCGCGCTGCACCAGGCTCATATCATACGGGCGGTCATAGCCCCACCAGATGGCGACCGAGTAATACGGCGTAAGCCCGGCGAAGGTAAAGTCCTTAAAGTCAGAGGTCGTACCGGTCTTGCCGACGGCGTCGATACCCTCGGTTTCCGGCTTCATATTGCGCGCGGTGCCCGGACTGACCCAGACGTTGGACAGCAGGCGGTTCATGATGACCGCCGATTCCGGGTCGATGGCCTGGGTCTTGTTTACGACCTTGGTCATATCCAGCACCGGGTTGCCGTCCATATCCTCCACGCGGGTATAATAGTGCGCGGTGGCATAGTTGCCGTCGGTAAACATGGTATAGGCGTTGGCCAGTTCGACCACCGTCATGCCAAACTGCTGCGAACCCAGCACCAGCGGCGCCAGGTTGGCGTCGTCGGCGGTCAGGTGGCGCAGGCCCAGCGTCTCGGTAACAAAATCGTACATGGCGTCTACGCCGACCATGGCGCCGACGCGCACCGCAATGGTGTTGTACGACTGGCGGATGGCGTCGTAGACGAGCATCAGGTCGCCGTCGCCGCCCATATCGTCAAAGTTGCTGGGCCAGTCGCGCCAGATGTCGTTGCGCGCCTGGTTGGCCGGGTCGTTGGGGTTGAGCGAAAGGCCCAGCCTCTGCGCCTTTTCGGTATCCAGCATCTGCTTGTTTTCCGCCGAATACAGCGGCGCGTCCTCCAGCGGGGTCGAATAGGTGATCCACCCTTCGTCAATGCCCAGGCAGTAGGCCGCGATGGGCTTCATGGTAGAACCGGTCTGGTGGGCCGTGGTGGCGCGGTTCAAGCCGTTATCCACCGTTTTTTCGCCCAGGCCGCCGCCCACGGCAATAACTTCGCCCTTGTGGTCCAGCTCGCTGCTGACGACCGCCATGGCCGCCTGGGTGCGTGCGTTGCGGTAGAAGGTCAAATACTCGACCGTATTGCCGTTCTCGTCGGTCTCTTTGTAGGTGCCGGTCTTGAGCGTGCCGTCGTCGTTATAGACGGCCTGGTCCTCGGCCAGCATGACGGCGGTCGAAACGCCCTCCGCGTTCGGGGGGTTCACCGGGTGGTCGTAAGCGTCCAGCTCATATTCGGTGCCGACCGGGATCTTGCTTTCGACCTCCTCCTCATGCCACAGGGCCGGGAACAGCTGGCTGCCGTTCTCGTCCGGCTCGTTGAGCATCAGCTTTTCCAGTTCGCTCTGCACATACGGGTCGACCGTACTGTAGATGCGCAGGCCGGAGGTAAAGATATATTCCTGCGCCTCGGCCTCGGTCTCGTAGCCGTAAGCCGCCATGATGTCGTTGGTCAGCTCGTCCAGTAGGGCCTCGGTAAAGTAGGAGTAGTTGGAGCTGACGGCCACGTTCTCGCTGACCGCGCTGTTCTCGGTCAGGGTGATGGTCTCGGCCGTGGCGGCGTCATACTCCGCCTGGGTGATATAACCCTGGTCAAGCATCTCCCACAGCACATGGTTGCGGCGGGCCAGCAGGTTTTCCGGGTTGTTGGCGGGGTGGTAGCCGGTCGGGTTCTTGGAGATGGAGGCCAGGGTGGCGCATTCGGCCAGGGTCAGCTCCTCGACCGTTTTGCCAAAGTAGCTGCGCGCGCCGGCCTCCATGCCCTCGATCACGCCGGTCAGGGGCACGGTGTTAAGGTACGCTTCCAGGATGGTCTCTTTGCTGTAGCGGTTGCTCAGGCCGATGGCGCGGAAGATTTCGCGGAATTTGCGACCGTAGTCTACCGCGGCATCATCGGTCAGGTTTTTGACCAGCTGCTGCTCCAGCGTGGAGGCGCCCTGCTGCGAGCCGAGCAGGCGCTGGCCCGTCAGCTCGTTGAGCGCCGCGGCGATCGTGCGCTTAAAGTTGACGCCGATCTCGCTGTAGAAGTCCTTATCCTCGATGGCGATGACCGCGTTCTGCAGGTTCTCCGGCATGGCGGTCAGCGGCCGCCAGATCGAACTGCTGTTGCCGGAGGTCATGGTGTCGTACTCGTCGCCGTTGCGGTCATAGATGATGGCCGACTGTTCGCTGCGGCGGCGTTCCAGGTCGAGCTTGCCTTCGGGGTCGGCCGTGACCTGCACGACATACATCGAAAGCAGCACCGCCGCCACGCTGCAGACCATGATCCCCAGGCAGAACACGCAGCCTATGATACGGAGGATATAGCCGAACACCGTGCGGCCTTTTTTCTTTTTGGGTTTGCGGGCGCCCTTGGCCGCGCCGTTCGGTTCGGCGCCGGGCGCTTTTGCGCCCTGGGTGGTCAGGTGCCGTGGCTGTTTGGGGTCTATGGGGACCGCCTCCTTTTTGCGGGTCAGTTCTATACAACGGGTGCGGCGCAGGGCGACACACACAGGTAGACAATACCATAGAATGCATTATAACACAAACCGCAGGCAAAAGTACAGGCATCGGATGTAAAATTCACAAGAATTTGATTTTTGGGGCCGTTTGGCGGCCATACTTGTTTTAGCTGCGCGGAATTTTCTTTGCAGTTTAACCATTTTGTCACTTTACCGCGCCGCGCGCGGGCAAACGGGAGGAGCCGCCATGGAACAAAAGCTGCCGAAATGGATCAAAGCATACCTGAGCCTGCTGACCGGGGCGGCCGTGCTGGGCATTGTGGCGGCGGCCGTCTGGTTTGCGCTGGCCGCGCGCGATGCGGCCCGCGCCCCCGCGCCGCGCTACCTGCTGAAGGACAGCGGCGGGTATATCGCGCTGTACAGCGGCGACGGGCAGGGCCCGCTGGCGCGCTACGACCTGATGACCCGCCTGCTGCCCGAGCAGGACGTGCTGGCCCTGCAGCATGGCGTGACGGTGCAGGACGAAGCCGAACTGCAGCGCCGGCTGGAAGATTACGGGCTGTAAAGGGCGCGCAGGCTTGCGGTTTTGCACGTTTTGTGGTATGGTGTAAGGGTAAGCCATATCTTTCCTATCAGTAAGGAGCGAACCGCCATGACCGAACAAGCGATCCTGGACGCCGTGCAGGAGATCTTCCGCGACAATTTTGACGACGACAGCCTGGTGATCACCCGCAGCACCTGCGCCGATGACATCGAGGACTGGGACAGCCTGGAGCAGATCAACCTGCTGACCGCGATCGAGAAAAAGTTTGCCATCAAGTTCAAGCTGGCCGACGTCCGCGACCTGAAGGACGTGGGCGACCTGCTGGACCTGGTCGCACGCATGACCGCATAAACAACGGGCAAGACCGGGCGGCCGCTGCTTTGGCAAAAAGCGGCGGGCCGCCTGTTTTGCTTTTTTTGCAGGAGGCTGCCATGAACCATTATACACTGGCCGATATGCGGCCGGGCCTGAGCGAAAGCTTTACCGTGACCGTGACCGAAGAGATGATGCAGGCGTTTGAGCGCCTTACGGGGGACTGCTCCCCCATCCACGTGGACGCCGCCTACGCCCAAGCGCGCGGCTACGGCGGCCGCGTGGTATACGGGATGCTGGGGGCGAGCTTTTTTTCCACGCTGGCCGGCGTGTACCGGCCCAGCGAGCACTGCCTGCTGCACGGGGTCGAATGCAGGTTCGCCCGCCCGGTGTTCATCGGGGATACCCTGACCGTGACCGGCACCGTAACGAACGTGAGCGAAGCGGTGGCCGAAGCGGAGATCAAAGCCGTTATCACCAACCAGGACGGCAAAAAGGTGACGCGGGGCGTCATCAAAGCCGGCCTGGCCAAATAAAACACGCAGGAGGTTCCCATGGCGTATACATACCTGATCACCGGCGCCACCAGCGATGTGGGGCGCGCCCTGATCGAGCGGCTGCTGGCCGCCGAGCCGGACAGCACCGTGCTGGCGCAGGGCTGCGGCGATGTGGAAAAGCTGGCGCCGCTGATCGAAGCGGCCCCCGGCCGCATCCGCCCGTTCGACGTCGACCTGTCCGACCCGTACAAGGTGGACACGTTCTGCCAGCTGCTGGCCGCGCTGCCCGCCCCCACCCATTTTGTACACCTGCCCGCGCTGCCGGTGGTAAACACCCGGTTCAAAAGCTTTGACGAAGTCCGCTTTGCCAAAGATTGGGAGATCCAGGTACACAGCGCCGTCAAGCTGTGCAAGGCGGTGCTGCCGGCCATGAGCAAAGCGCGCTTTGGCCGGGTGCTGTTCATCCAGACCAGCTACACGCTGGGCGCGCCGCCCAAAAACACCGCCGCCTATGTGATGGCCAAGGGCGCGCTGGGCCAGCTGTGCAAAAGCCTGGCCGTGGAATACGCCCGCTTTGGCGTGACCGTGAACTGCGTGGACCCCAGCATGATGGAAACAAACTTTTTGAAGGACACGCCCGATCTGATCGTACAGGCCGCGGCGGCCGAAAACCCGATGGGCCGCAACGCCACGCCGGCCGACGTAGTGCCGGCCATGGCGTTCCTGCTTTCGGAAGAAGCGCGCTTTATCACCGGCGTAACGCTGCCGGTCACAGGGGGGTCCGCCATTGTCTGAGCCGGTCTTTCGCCTGGCCCGCCCCGGCGAGGGGGCGGCCATCGTCGATTTTATCAACGCGCATTTTGATATGCGGCTGCCCCTGCTCGACCGCCCCGAGCTGTACCAATATTACTTTGCCGGGCCGGCGGGCAGCGCGCCGCACTTTGCTGTGGCCGAAGCGGACGGGCGGTACCTGAGCGCCGCCGGCTACATCCCGGCGGCCCAGGCCCCCGGCGCGGACGCCTGGGTGTCGATCTGGGTGGCCGCCAAGGGGCACAACGGCGTCGGTCTGGCGCTGATGGACGCCCTGCCGGGGCTGTTGGGCGCGCAGGTGCTGGCCTGCAACAACATCCGCGAAAACACCTGCAAGCTGTATCATTTCCTGGGCTGGCAGGCCGAACGGGTGCGCCACTACTACC
>CALWNS010000005.1 GCA_944382805.1 uncultured Gemmiger sp.
GCATTTTTCATTTACAGGCGCCGTTTGCGCCCACCGGCGACCAGCCCCAGGCCATCGAGGCGCTGGTGCAGGGCATCCGGGCGGGCGATAAGGGGCAGACGCTGCTGGGCGTGACCGGTTCCGGCAAGACGTTCACCATGGCCAACATCATCGCCCGCTGCAACCGCCCCACGCTGATCCTGGAGCCGAACAAAACGCTGGCCTCCCAGATCTGCACCGAAATGCGCGGGTTTTTCCCCGATGATGCGGTGGAATATTTTGTAAGCTACTACGATTATTACCAGCCGGAGGCCTACATCCCTTCGACCGATACCTACATCGAAAAAGACAGCGCCATCAACGACGAGATCGACCGGCTGCGCCATTCGGCCACGGCGGCGCTTTCGGAGCAGCGCAACGTCATCATTGTGGCCAGCGTGTCCTGCATCTACTCTTTGGGCGACCCCATCGACTACCGCAGCATGGTCATCAGCCTGCGCCCCGGGATGCAGCTGGAGCGGGACGAGCTGTGCCGCCGCCTGGTCAAGCTGCAGTACGAGCGCAACGATGTGAACTTTATCCGCAACAAGTTCCGCGTGCGGGGCGACATTGTGGACATCCACCTGGCTTATAACGACGAATTTGCCATCCGGGTGGAGTTTTTTGGCGACGAGGTGGACCGCATCTGCGAATTCGACCCCCTGACCGGCGAGCGGCGCAACGTGGTGCGGCACGTGGCCATCTTCCCCGCTTCGCACTATATCGTGGGACCGGAAAAGATGAAGCAGGGCCTGGCCAAGATCAACGAGGAGATGGAGGCCCAGGTCCGCCAGTTTACCGAGCAGGGCAAGCTGATCGAGGCGCAGCGCATTGCCCAGCGCACCAAATACGACATGGAGATGCTGCAGGAGGTGGGCACCTGCAAAGGCATAGAGAACTATTCGGCCGTTTTGTCCGGCCGCGCGCCCGGTTCCACGCCGACCACGCTGCTGGACTATTTCCCCAAAGACTTTTTGCTGATGGTGGACGAAAGCCACGTTATGCTGCCGCAGGTGCGCGGTATGTTCGGCGGAGACTACAGCCGCAAAAAAACGCTGGTGGAGTACGGGTTCCGCCTGCCATCGGCGTTTGACAACCGCCCGCTCAAGTTCGAGGAGTTCGAGTCCAAGGTGGGGCAGACGGTGTTTGTTTCGGCCACGCCCGGCGACTACGAGCGCGCGCATTCCACCCGCGTGGCCCAGCAGGTCATCCGCCCCACCGGCCTGCTGGACCCGCAGGTCAGCGTGCGCCCGGTGGAGGGGCAGATCGAGGACCTGCTGGGCGAGATCCGCGCCCGCATCGACCGCGGCGAGCGCGCGCTGGTCACCACCCTGACCGTAAAAATGGCCGAGGACCTGACCGATTACCTGGAGGGGCACGGCGTCAAGACCAAGTATATGCACCACGAGGTGGACACCTTCGAGCGCATGGAGATCATCAAGGACCTGCGCACCGGGGCCATCGACGTGATCGTGGGCATCAACCTGCTGCGCGAGGGCCTGGACCTGCCGGAAGTTTCGCTCATCGCCATCCTGGACGCGGACAAGGAGGGGTTCCTGCGCAGCGAGACCAGCCTGATCCAGACCATCGGCCGTGCCGCCCGGAATGCCGGCGGCATGGTCATCCTCTACGCCGACACCGTCACCCCCTCCATGCGGCGGGCCATGGACGAGACCGAGCGCCGCCGGGAGAAGCAGGATGCCTTCAACAAGGCCCACGGCATCGTGCCAAAGACCGTCATTAAGTCCGTGCGGGAGGTGTTGGAGATCTCCAAGGCCGAGGGCGACAACCCCCGTACCCGCCGGCACAAGAAACTCTCCGCCCAGGAGAAGGCGGCGGAGATCGCCCGCCTGGAGAAGGAGATGAAGGAGGCCAGCAAAATGCTGGAATTCGAGTACGCGGCCATCCTCCGGGACCGGATCATCGAGCTGCGGAAAGAGGGCTGAGGGCTTTCTGGACGGCATAGGCCGGGCGCGCGGCGTGTTTGGCGCCGGACCAAGGGCCGCCCAGGGAACCGCTTGAGCAGATTGAAAAGGCGATAAGGGAGGCATATTTTTGATGTGGGCTGTGTTTGCGCTGTTGTCTGCGGTATTTGCCGCGCTGACCTCGATCCTGGCCAAGATCGGGATCGCCGGCGTCAACTCCAACCTGGCCACCGCCATTCGTACCGCTGTGGTGCTGGTAATGGCCTGGGGGATTGTGCTGCTTACCGGCAAAACCGGCGAAATTGCCGGCATTACCGGCCGCAGTTGGCTGTTCCTGATTCTGTCCGGCGTCGCCACAGGGCTCTCGTGGCTGTGCTACTACTATGCCCTGCAGATTGGCGAGGCGAAAAAGGTGATCCCTATTGATAAATTCAGCGTGGTGATCTCTCTGGTGCTGGCGTTTCTTGTCCTCCACGAGAAGGCGGACTGGAAGAGCATCGTCGGCGGCATTCTGATTACCATTGGCCCGTTTGTTATGCTTTTGTGAGGTGTCCTCCATG
>CALWNS010000006.1 GCA_944382805.1 uncultured Gemmiger sp.
GACCCGTTCATCAACCACTACTACGCCCTGGCGCTCGACCTGGCCACCCAGGAGGAGATCGACACCATCACCAAGTACGCCTTTAAGGTCAACGAAGTGCTCACGAAGATCCTGCTGGAGGCCAACATCCGCCTGCTCGACTTCAAGCTGGAGTTCGGCCGCCTGGCCGACGGCACCATCATCCTGGCCGACGAGATCAGCCCCGATACCTGCCGCTTCTGGGACGCCACCACCGGCGCGCACCTGGACAAGGACCTGTTCCGCCGCGACATGGGCGGCGAGGCCGACGCTTACCAGGAAGTGATGAAGCGCCTGCTGGGCTGAAAGCCCGCCTGTCCCCTTTGTTTTACGCATAGAACGGAGAGTTTTGTTAGCATGAGCGAATATTGTCTGGACGCCGGCGGCCTGCACGAAGAGTGCGGCGTGTTCGGCATCTATGATTCGACCGGGCAGACCGATATGGTCAGCGCGGTGTACAGTGCGCTGTATGCGCTGCAGCACCGCGGCCAGGAGAGCTGCGGCATTGCCCTGAACGTGGACGGCGTGCTTTCCGGCCACCGGGACCTGGGGCTGGTGAGCGAGGTGTTCACCAAGCGCGTGCTGGAGGACCTGCCCAAGGGCGCCAAAATGGCCACCGGCCATGTGCGGTACGCCACCTCCGGCCAGCGCAGCCGTTCCAACGCCCAGCCGATGATCCTGCACCACTGCAAGGGCGCCATGGCCATCTGCCACAACGGCAACCTGACCAACGCTCCCCGCCTGCGCCACAAGCTGGAGATGAGCGGGTCGATCTTCCACGGCACCTCCGATACCGAGGTCATCGGCTACCTGCTGACCCAGAACCGCCTGGTCTCGCCCGACATCGAAACGGCCGTGTGCCGCACGATGGAGCAGATCGAAGGCGCGTACAGCCTGGTCATTATGACCCACACCAAGCTGATCGCCGCGCGCGACCCGCACGGGTTCCGCCCGCTGTGCATCGGCGCGCTGCCGGACGGCGCGGGCTTTGCCTTTGCCTCGGAGTCCTGCGCGCTAGACGCCGTGGGCGCCACGCTGCTGCGCGACGTTGAGCCGGGCGAGATCGTGATCGCAGACCGCACGGGCCTGCGCAGCATCCGCACCCACTGCGCCACCGCGCCGCACACGCTGTGCGTGTTCGAGTATATCTATTTTGCCCGCCCGGATTCGATCATCGAGGGCACCAGCGTACACCAGGCCCGGCTGCAGGCCGGGCGGTTCCTGGCGCAGGAGCACCCGGTGGAGGCCGATGTGGTCATCGGCGCGCCGGATTCCGGCCTGGACGCCGCGCTGGGCTATGCGCAGGAGAGCGGCATCCCCTACGGCGTGGGCTTTATCAAGAACAAGTATGTGGGCCGCACCTTTATCCAGGGCAGCCAGGCCCAGCGCGAAAGCAGCGTGCGCATCAAGCTCAACGCCATCACCTCTACGGTGCAGGGCAAGCGGGTCGTGCTGGTGGATGACTCCATCGTGCGCGGCACCACCAGCGCCCGCACCATCCGCCTGCTGCGCGACGCCGGCGCCAAGGAGGTCCACTACCGCATCTCGGCCCCGCCGTTCACCCACCCGTGCTACTTTGGCACCGATATCCCCGACCAGAAGCTGCTGATCGCCACCGGCCATACTGTGGAGGAGATCAACAAGCTGATCGGTTCGGACACGCTGGGTTACCTGAGCGTAGAGCACGTACAGCAGCTGGCCCCGCACAGCCGGTGCCAGTACTGTGTGGGCTGCTTTACCGGCAAGTATCCGGTGGCCCCGCCCGCCGAGACGATGGACATCGTGTACGACCGGCCGCTGAGCCAGTCCAACACCAACAAGAAACTGTGAACGTAAAGGAGTGGACGACCCATGGAAAAAAGCTATTCCGAAAGCTACGCCGCGGCCGGCGTGGACATTACGGCCGGGTATGAAGCCGTCCGTTTGATGAAGCAGTATGTGGCGCGCACGATGAACGAGCATTGCATCGGCGGCCTGGGCGGGTTCGGCGGCCTGTTTGAGCTGGACCTGACCGGCATGGAGCACCCGGTGCTGATCTCCGGCACCGACGGCGTGGGCACCAAGCTGCGGGTGGCGCAGTATATGGACAAGCACGATACCATCGGCATCGACTGCGTGGCCATGTGCGTCAACGACATCATCTGCGCCGGCGCCAAGCCGCTGGTGTTTTTGGATTACATCGCCTGCGGCAAAAACGTGCCGGAAAAGATCGCCGAGATCGTAAAAGGCGTGGCCGAAGGCTGCGTGCAGGCCGGCTGTTCGCTGGTGGGCGGCGAGACTGCCGAGCACCCCGGCGTGATGCCGGCGGACGATTACGACCTGGCCGGCTTTACGGTGGGCGCGGTGGACAAGAGCAAGATCCTGGACAATTCCGCCATGCAGCCGGGCGACGTGCTGATTGCGCTGCCCTCCACGGGCGTGCATTCCAACGGTTTTTCGCTGGTGCGTAAGGTCTTTGACCTGGACGAACACCCCGAAGCGCTGGACAAGCACTATGACGAGCTGGGCGCCACGCTGGGCGAAGCGCTGCTGGCCCCGACGCGCATCTATGTCAAGCCGGTGCTGGCGCTGATGCAGGCGGTGACGGTCAAGGGCGTTTCCCACATTACGGGCGGCGGCTTTTACGAAAACATCCCCCGCAGCCTGAAAGAGGGCTGCTGCGCGCGCATCGCCAAGGCCGATGTGCGCACGCCGGCGCTGTTTGACCTGATCGCCAAAACCGGGAACATTTCGGAGCACGATATGTTCAACACCTTTAACATGGG
>CALWNS010000007.1 GCA_944382805.1 uncultured Gemmiger sp.
TGGGCAGCGGCTGGCCGCCCTGGCCGCCGCGCTGGCCCTGACGGCGGCGCTGGCCGGGTGCGGCAGTTCCGGCGGCGCGGCCAACGCCAGCGGAGCGATGGAAGAAACCGATGCCGCGCCGATGGAATCGCAGAGCGCGGCCGACGGCAGCACCGTGCCCACGCTGACGCCGGGCGCGACCGGCGAGAGCGCGCGCAAGGTGATCTACAACGCCGACCTGACGCTGGAAACGACCGATTTTGACGCCGCGCGCACCGCCGTGACCGACGCGGTGGAGGGAAACGGCGGCTACATTTCGTATTCGAACATTTCCGGCAGCGCCGACGACCACGACCGCAGCGTGAATTATACCGTGCGCATCCCGGCCGACAATTACCGCACGTTTATCGAAGCGCTGGGTTCGGCCGGCAACGTGCTGAGCGTAAGCGAGCGCGCGCAGGACATCACGGCCGACTACATTGACGTGCAGGCGCGCATCACCTCGCTGGAAAACCAGCGCGACCGCCTGAACGAGCTGGCCGACCAGGCCGAGACCACCGCCGACCTGCTGGAGATCGAAAACCAGCTGGCCAACGTACAGTACGAGCTGGAAAGCTACACCCAGCAGCGCAACTGGATGGACGACCAGGTGCAGTACTCCACCGTGGAGATCTGGCTGGAGGAGGTCGAGCTGCTGACGCCCGAAACGCCGGCCGGCTTTTTGGAGGAGGCCGCCCTGGCCTTTGTGGGCGGCTGGAACGCCTTTGGCAGCTTTTTGAAGTGGGTGGCGCTGAGCGTGATCTATGTGTGGCCGCTGCTGATCATTGCGGTGGTCGTGGTGATCGTGCTTGTGCGCACCCGCCCCGCGCGGGAGGCCAAGCGCCAGGCCCGGGCCGCCCGCCGCGCGGCCGGACGCCCCGCCCCCCGCAGCCCGGAACCGCCCAAGCCCGGCGCGCCGGACTCCCCTGCCCCGGACAAGCCGGACGATACGCCGCCGCAGCCGAAATATTGACCGCTTTGCCCCACCTGCCCCGCGGGTGGGGCTTTTTGGGCGCCGTGCGTCAGATTTTGCGCGTTTTTGCGTGAAGACGGGTAGAGAAAGCGGGGAGAGTTCCCCCAAAAGGAGGTTCCCTGATGGATGACGCAAGCATCGTGGCGCTGTACTGGCAGCGCAGCGAGTCTGCCCTGCAGCACACGGCGGACAAGTACGGGCGCTACTGCCACAGCATCGCGCTGGGTATCCTGAACAGCCGGCTGGATGCCGAGGAATGCGTGAACGACACCTGGCTGCGCGCGTGGCACAGTATGCCGCCCAAACGGCCGGAATTTTTGGGCGGGTACCTGGGGCGCATCACGCGCAACCTTTCGCTGGACAGGCTGCGCCGCCGCCGCACCGCGCGCCGCGGCGGCGAGGCGGCGCTGGCGCTGGAGGAATTGTCCGACTGCCTGCCCGCGCGGGAAACGGCCGAAAGCGAATTTGACCGGCGGGAACTGGCCCGCGCGCTGGAGCGGTTCCTGGCCGGGCTGAACAACCGGCAGCGACGGCTGTTTTTACTGCGCTACTGGTACCTGCGCCCGGTAAAGCAGGCGGCCGCCGAGCTGGGGATGCGGGAGAATGCGGCTTCGGCCGCGCTGATGCGCCTGCGGCGGGCGCTGCGTACATTTTTGGAACAGGAGGGGGTGGCACTGTGACCCGCGAAGAAAAACTGCTGCTGGCCATGAGCGATATCCGCCCCGACTGGGTGCTGGACGCCGCGCCCCAAAACACGCTGCCCGGCCCCGGGCGGCAAAAGCCGCGGCGCCTGCCCCTGTACCTGGGCGCGGCGGGCGCGCTGGCCGCCTGTTTGCTGCTGACCTTTGCCGGGCGCAGGCTGCTGCCGGGCGCTGTTTCGCCCGCTGTACAGCAAAGCTGTGCCGGGGGCGGCGCGCCGGCCCCCGCGGTCACGCCGGCCCCCACGGCCACGCCCGCAGCCGTAGAAAACTGGTTTATGATGCGCGCCGGCAGGACGCTGGACGAACTGCTGGCCGGCCTGGGCACAGGGCAGGATAAGCAGCTGCTGCCCGGCAGCGGCGCGGCAGGCACAGGCATGGGCTATGAGGCGCAGCTGGCCTACACGGCGGACGAACTGGCCGACGGCAACCCCGCCTGGGGCGAGGTGCCCGCCGCCGGCTTGGAAACGCTGCCGGTGTGGCGGGATACCTCCGCCCTGCCCTACGGCCTGCCCGCCGTGGGCCTGAGCGAGCAGGCCATGACCGAAGCGCTGCAGGCGGCGGCCGCCGCGCTGGGCGTGGAATTGACCGAAGTAACGCCCCATACGCTGGGGGAAACCGGCAGCGGGCTGGAACACCTGGACCTGCCCGAAGGCGTCGGCCCGGACAGTGTGTACGGCGTGGAGGCGGCCGCCGAAAACGGCTGGCACCTTTCGATGGCCGGCGACGGAACGCTGACCGTAAGCTTTAAGGGGGAGGCCGGTTCGGAGGATTCGCTGCCCCTGCCGGAGGGCTTTGCCGCGCCCGGGCCGCAGGCAAGCGACGAGGAGGGCCGCGCCCTGACGGCCGCGCTGGCCGAACAGTACGCCGGGCTGCTGGGCATGGAACAGCCGGTGGCCGTGAGCTGTGCGGGCGACTACAACATTTACGGCGAGCGGGACCGGACCTACCTGGTCTATGAGGGCGGCGGGAGCCTGGGCGAACAGGTCGTGCAGTATGCGCTGCGCCGCACCGAGTTCAT
>CALWNS010000008.1 GCA_944382805.1 uncultured Gemmiger sp.
GCTGTGCGTGATCGGCTCCGGCCTAAAGCAGGAAGCCATCGCCGCGCTGTTCGGCCTGTAAGCGGAGGTGCGCCATGGCAAAACAGATCCCGGTCTACCTGTTTGTCGGTATGCTGGAAAGCGGCAAAACCAAGTTCATCCAGGAAACGATGGAGGACCCGCAGTTTGATTCCGGCGACAAAACGCTGCTTTTGGTCTGCGAGGAGGGCGAGGAGGAATACGACCCCGACCGCTTCGGCTTTGGCGGCGTCACGGTCGAAGTATTGGCGGACAAAAGCGAGCTGAACGCCCAAAACCTGGAACGCCTGGCCAAAAAGAGCGGCTGCGGCCGCGTGGTCGTGGAATATAACGGGATGTGGCTGCTGCAGGACCTGGCCGACGCGCTGCCCCAAAACTGGGTGATCTACCAGTGCCTGGCCACGGCGGACGGCGCCACCGTCAAGACCTATGCCGGCGACAACGCCATGCGCGCCCTGCTGCTGGACAAGCTGCGCGCCAGCGAGCTGCTGGTGGTCAACCGCGCCGAACAGGTCAACGACGACGAAAGCCGCCAGCTGATCCACAAGCTGGTGCGCCAGGCCAGCCGCCGCTGCGACATCGCCTACGAGTTCAGCGACGGTTCGGTCGCCTACGACGACATCCCCGACCCGCTGCCGTTCGATGTGGACGCCCCCACCATCGACATCCCGGCCGAGTTTTTCGGCGTGTGGTACATGGACTGCATGGACGATATGCAGAAATATGACGGCAAGACGGTGCGTTTCCTGGCCCAGGTCTGCCAGACCCCGCGCGCCGGCAAGGACAGCTTTGTGCCCGGCCGCTTTGCCATGACCTGCTGCGTGCAGGACATCCAGTTCGTGGGCTTCCCCTGCCGGTACGACGCCTGCAAAACGCTGAAACAGCGCGACTGGATCACCCTGACCGCCAAAGTCAATATCAAATACCACCCCATCTACAAGGGCCAGACCCCCGACAGCGCCGGCCCCGTGCTGACCGCCCTGGCCGTGGAACCGGCCGAAAAGCCCCTGGACGATGTGGTCATGTTCAGCTAAACGCAAAAACGTAACAAACATTTTACAGTTTGCCGCCTTGCATTTTTGCCGCTGTGCTGTATAATAGGTACGGCGGGCAGGGCAGGGCCCCGCGCCGCCGCCCGGTCGTTGGCTTGTCTGGACGCACCCTGACCCCCAAGGAGGTACGCCGATGCAGGTTTTGGAACTGGAAACGATACTGACCGCCGCCGCCCGGCTGGAGCGCGAGGGCCGCTATGCCATGACCCGCCGCTTTATCCAGCACGGCGGCGTGACCGTGTACGAGCACTGCGTGCGGGTGGCCGCGCTCAGCTGCCGCCTGGCCGATGCGTTCGGCTGGCAGGTGGACCGCGCGGCGCTGATCCGCGGCGCGCTGCTGCACGACTACTTTTTGTACGACTGGCACGAAAAAGACGACAGCCACCGGCTGCACGGCTTTACCCACCCGCGCGCGGCGCTGCAAAACGCCAGCGCCGACTGGGCGCTTACCGCGCGGGAACGCAACATCATTTTGCGGCATATGTTCCCGCTCACGCCGGTGCCGCCCGCCTGCCGCGAAGGCTGGCTGGTCTGCCTGGCCGATAAACTGTGCGCCGTGCAGGAAATGTACCGCACCCGCGCCCGCCGCCTGCGCCCCGCCGGCAAAACCGCATAAAGCAACGCCCCGCTGCCAACGCAGCGGGGCGTTTCCTGTTAGGCCCCCTTGTCAAAGGGGGCTGGCTGCGCCGCAAGGCGCAGACTGGGGGATTGCTTTGCGGCAAAATGCCGTTCCCGGGGGAAGGGAAAAATCTCAACACAACGGCCGCGCACGTAAAACCATTCGCAGGGAAGGGATTTATCCCTCCCGCAAACCTACCGGCCGCCGCGACGCCCCCGGGCCGATGACGAGCATCGGCCCCTACAACGTAAATTTTGCGTTCCCGGCGCAAAATTGGCCTGCGCGGCTCCCTTGGTTTGTAGGGGAGGGGCACGCCCCTCCCGCAAACCTTGCCGCGGCCCGAACTCCCCCACGAGGGCCATGGCGCTCCCCAACATATGGCCTTTGCGCCCGGCGCAAAAGGATGGCCGCCCGCGTTCCCCTTGGTTTGTAGGGGAGGGATTTATCCCTCCCGCGGGGCCTTGCCGCAACTGCCACGCCCCCGGAACGGTCAAGACCGTTCCCTACAAATGGCCTTTACGCCCGTTACCAATACGGGCCGCGCGGCCAAATATTTGTGCCGGGCCTATTCGGCCCCCTTGTCAAAGGGGGCTGGCTGCGCCGCAAGGCGCAGACTGGGGGATTGCTTTGCGGTAAAATGCCGTTCCCGGGCGCCTGCCGCAGACTGGGGGATCGCGTTTGGGCAAGCTGCCGTTTATAAACAGCATATAACCTTTACGCAATCCCTCCGGCCTCGCTGCGCTCGGCCACCTCCCTTTGACAAGGGAGGCAATGCCCCCCTTACCCCTCCATCTCCCCGCGGTACAACACCTGGGTGCAAATATACCCCACCTCGCAAAAGGCTTCGGGGTGGGCCAGGCGGAACAGGATGCGCGCGGCCAGGCGGGCGCCGATGGTGGAGGTCTGCACCTCCACCGTGGTGATCTTGTGCGCCACGTTGGCGTATTCGGGGTTGTTGTCAAAGCCGGTCAGCAGGGGGCGGGCCTCGGCGGGCAGGCCGCGGTCATCGTAATACTGCGCAATAAAATGCGCAATGTAATCGCTGGCGCACACAAAGGCGTCCGGCCAAACCTCCAGCCCGTCCAAAAAGCGGCTGATCTCCTCGTAGTGCGTGTACAAACCAAACGGGCCTTTTAAGCACAGGCTTTCGTCCGGCTGGGCGCCGCGCGCCGCGTGCGCGTCCACAAAGCCGCGCCAGCGGTCGGTGTTGGTCTGGGCGTACTCCACCGCGCCGATAAAGCTCAGCCGCCCGCGCCCGGAATCCAGCAGCCGGCCGGTGATGCTGCGCACGGCGGCGCGGCCCTCCAGCAGCACCAGGTCGCCGCCCAGGGCTTCGCGCTCCAGCCCCGGTACCGTGTCCAAAAACACCTTGGGCAGCGGCAGCGCGCCCAGCAGGCGCAGCAATGGCTCGGAATAAATGTTAAGCACGATCACCCCCGCCACCGACCCGTCGGTCAGCACGGCGGGCAGGGTATAGCTCTCGTCGCCGTAGGCCGGCAGGTAGGTGTACATCAGGTTGTAGTCGGCGGCGGTCAGCTCCCGCGCGATCTGGTGTACGATCTGCATCCAGAACAGCGAACTTTCCGGCCGGGACACCACCACCGCCACCGTGCGCGCGCCGGCGGCGGTCGGCTCGGCCCCGCCGGTGGGGGCGCCGGCTTTGCCGTACCCCAACTCCTGGGCTTTTTGCTGGATCTGGCGGCGCAGCGCTTCGCTCACGCCGGGGCGGTTGTTCAGCGCTTTCCACACCGTTATGCGGGAGGTGGAAAGCGCGCTGGCAATGTCCTGCATCGTGGGCTTGCCCATGGGTCAAACACTCCTTTTGCACCGGGCGGCGCGGCACGCGCCGTCCGATGCTTTTTTTACCTTTGTATCTATTATAAGGCATCCGGCGGCAAAATGCAATCAAAAGTTAACAACTGTTAATGAAAGCTGCAAAAAAGAGTTGTTTTTTATATGGGGCAAAGGCTGTCAAAACGCACAAAAACTTTGCGCGCGAAAAGTAACAAAATATTACACACAATAATTGGCGGTACTTTTTGTACAGGTTGACGATTGACAAGTCCATTGGGAAAAGTTAATATTGTATTAACAAATTCAGGCACGCGGCGGTTTGCGGTGTTAACTACGTTAACCACGGGGTTAACAAATGCCGCCGCGATCAAGAAAGGAGCCGCTCATGAGTAAAGAAAAAGTGGCAGTGACCGAGCTGGAAAAGCGGAAGAAAAAGTTCCGCTGGACCCGCGATGATACCGAGCTTGCGCTGCTCGGCCTGCCCGCCACCGTCTGGTTTGCGGTGTTCGCCTACCTGCCGCTGTTCGGCTTGATCGTCGCTTTTAAGGACTATCGCCTGAAACCCGGCATGGGCTTTATGGGCAGCCTGTTCGCCAGCGACTGGGCCGGGTTCAAGAACTTCACCTTCTTCTTGACCAGCAACACCTTTGGTATGCTGCTGCGCAACACGCTGCTGTACAACCTGGTGTTCATCATCATCAACCTGGTGGTGCCGGTCACGCTGGCCATCGTCATCAACCAGCTGTTCAACAAAATGGCCTCCAAGGTCTACCAGACCCTGATGTTCTTCCCCTACTTTATGTCCTGGGTCGTGGTCAGCTACTTTGTGTACGCCTTCCTGAACCCCGACCGCGGCCTGTTCAACTCCATCATCACGGCCCTGGGCGGCGAAAAGATCATGTGGTACGGCGAACCCAAGTACTGGCCGTTCATCCTGGTGTTTATGTCCACCTGGAAGAGCATGGGCTACAACATGGTCGTCTACCTGGCCTCCATCACCGGTATCGATACCAGTTTGTACGAAGCCGCCATCCTGGACGGCGCCACCAAGTGGCAGCAGGCCAAGTACATCACCATCCCCTCCATCAAACCCATGATCATCATGATGTTCATTCTGAACATCGGCCACATCTTCTACTCTGA
>CALWNS010000009.1 GCA_944382805.1 uncultured Gemmiger sp.
GAACTTTTTGCACAGGGCCACGGCCTCCTCGCGCGTGATCTCGCCGTTGCGGATCTCCTGCGCGGCGTCGTAGGTGCAGCGGCCGATGCCGTACTTGATGTAGGTGGTGTAGTAGAAAAAGTCGTCCACCTTATCGTCGATGGAATTGTATTTCGAGTAGGTGCCCGCCGTGCGCTCGGGGCTGGGCACAAAGCCGCCGTGCTCCACCGCATAGTAATAGGCCCCCTGCGGGTGCCAGCGCTCGTAATAGCCCAGGTAGCGCACCTGGATGTGGTTTTTCTCGATGTCGCTGGTCTCGCCGGGCAGGTAGAGGGCCAGGTCGGCCTTGTCGATGCCAAAGTCCTCCTCCAGCTGGCGCAGGCTGACGCCGCCCAGGTAGATGTGGTCGTAGTCATGCACGGCAAAAAAGTGTTCGTCCCGCAGCGCGCTTTCGTTGTCCGCAATGGGGTTGCCGAACTCGGCTTCGTTCTCGCCGTAAAACACCAGCGGGATGCCGAACTTGGCGGCGATCTTGGGGGCCAGCTGCTTCTGCCCCAAAAGAAAGGGCTGGAACGGGTGGAACAGGTTTTCGGTGGCCAGGCGGGTCAGCAGCCGGTGGGTCAGGCCGTTGGGGGTACACAGGTAGTTGTCGAACCCGGCGTGGATCCACGCCTGGAAGTTCTGCCACCCCCAGGGGGTGTAGATGTGCGGCGCCCAGGTCACGGTCAGCGGGTGCATCCCATATTTGTATTTCAGCAAATGGGCGGCGTAAAAGCTGTCCTTGCCGCCGGAACCGGGCACCAGGCAGTCGTAGCTGCCGTCGGTTTTGCGGTAGCGGTCGCACAGTTCGCGCAGCTCTTTTTCGCGCAGCGCCCAGTCGATATGGCCGTCGGCCTTTTGCCGGCAGGCGTGGCAGGCGTCGCACACGCCGTCCGGCTGGATGACCATCGTCTTTTTCTGCGAGCGGGCCGTGTGCTCAAACTCATAGCAGGAGTTGGGCTTCTGGTTGGTCATCACGCAGTCTTTGCAAAAGGTCACGGTCTGCGGCAGGCCGTAGTACGCCGTGCGCCGTTCGGGCGGCAGGGCGGGGTCGTATTGGGCGTAGTCGATCGTTTGGTAACGCGGCAGTTTTTGCATGGCAGTTCCCTCTTTTCCAACAAAAAAACAGGGCAAGGCCGCGCCCGGCCGGGGTTCCCCGGCCGGGTCTGCGGGCGCCCTTGCCCTGCGTTTGGTTTTTGCGTTTTATTCGTTGCCCTCGTACCGGCGCAGGATGCTCTGCGCGATCTGCCGCCGGGTAACACGGGCGTCCATGGCCAGCTTTTCTATGTGGCGGTGGGCTTCGGCTTCGGTCATCTGTTCGTGCAGCGCCAGCAGGCACTTGGCCTGGCCGATCACGCGCGCATCGTCCAGGCGCTTGGTCAGGCGCTGGTTTTCCTCCAGGATGCGGCGCATACGCTGCCGCCCGGCGCGCAGCAGCCGCAGCGCGAACGCCGCCTGCTGGCGGGAAAGCGGCCGCGGCAGCACCAGCACGCCGTACTTTTCCAGCCCGGCGGCGATTTTGTCCGCCTGGGGCGCGGCGCACAGCAAAATGGCGTCCAGCCCTTTGTCCACGGCCTGGATGGCCAGTTCGCGGCCAAACTCGTCCGGCAGCGGCGTGTTCACCACCAGCAGCGCGTAGTCCCCGCCCAGCAGCGCGCGGCGCGCTTCGTCCGCGCTGGTACAGCACAAAGCGGCCGCGCCGGCGGCAAACACGCTTTTCAGCGCCTCCTGCGCGCCGGGCGCGCAGGCAATCAGCACCCCGGCCATCCCTTTCACCTGCCTTTCGGGCAAAATAGCTTACACGCGGTCAAAATGGGTCTGCATCTCGTACTCGTGCGGGTCGGGCGCGGCGGCCCAGGCGGCGGCGTCGCGCCGCTTGCGGTCCAGGTAGGCGTCCAGCAGCCGCGCGGGCAGGATGCGGCGCAAAAATTCGCTGCCCTCGGCCAGGCGCACGGCCTCGGCCAGCGTTTTCGGCAGCGCCCGGCCGCCTTCGGCCCCGGCGGCCAGCAGGTCGCCGCTGGCGGCGGGGGGCAGGGGCAGGTTTTCGCGCACGCCCTCCAGCCCCGCCTCCAGCAGCAGCGCCACCGCATAGTAGGGGTTGCAGGCGGCGTCGGGGCTGCGCAGCTCCATGCGGCAGTCCGCGCCGCGGGCCGCCGGCACCCGCACCAGGCTGGACCGGTTGCGGCACGACCAGCTCACAACGCCCGGGGCTTCGCAGCAGCCCAGCCGCAGGTAGGAGCCGGGCAGGGGATTGGTGAACACGGTCAGCTCCGGCACGCGGCGCAAAATGCCCGCCAAAAAGGCGGCGGCCAGCGGGTCGGGCGCGGCCTGGAAATTTTCAAACACATTGCGCCCGCCGTGCAAAAGCGAAAAGTTCAGGTGCAGCCCGCTGCCGCTCTTTTCCGGCAGGGGTTTGGGCAAAAACGAGGCGTACAGCCCGTTCTGCCCGGCAATGGCCTTGATGACGGTGTGTACCGTCATCAGGTCGTCGGCCGCCTGCAGGGGCGAAGCACAGCGGAAATCGATCTCGTTTTGCCCGGGGCCTTGTTCGTGGTGGCTGCGCTCCGGCTGTACGCCCATCTCTTCGAGCGTTAGGCAGATCTGGCGGCGCACGTTCTCGCCGCGGTCGATGGGCGCTAAGTCAAAATACCCGCCCTGGTCAA
>CALWNS010000010.1 GCA_944382805.1 uncultured Gemmiger sp.
AAGCGCCGCCCGCAGGCGGCGCTTAAAAACTAAATGTTGAAATTAAGCAAAAGCAATTTCGGTGGAGTATCCGTTGCCAGAGTTTTCAATCGTACCAATCAAGTTGGCTTGTTCAGAGGGGGCGATGGAATTGCATACATAACTGGACTCTCCGGTGGTTTCGTTGTACGTATACGTACAAATATAACCACTATTGCTATACTCTACTTTGGTAATCTTGGCTTTGTTATTGCAAGTGATTTTAAAATCACCATTGGTTTCAGAAAGTTTGTGAATCTCGTCTACAACAGTCTTTGCATACGGGGGAGGAGTCTCGTTATCCTCGGTTGCATCGTTCGCTTGCCCGGTTGTAGATTCTACATAAGGGTAAGAGAAAGTTGTGTCTCCAGATGCATTCAATTCAATTTCGCCTTGCCCATAATCCTCCGACAGCACCGTCTGGGCAGCCATGACGACCATGCGGGTCTCAGCAACGATGCTTTCCTGGCGGGCGCGGTCGATGTAGCCGGTCAGGGAGGGGATCAGCAGGGCGGCCAGGATGGCCAGGATGACCAGAACAACGATCAGTTCGACCAGGGTAAAGCCTTTGTTGTTCAGGCGCTTGCGGATGGTTTGCAGCATACGGCAGGACTCCTTGTTCTCATTTTCTTTTACATCATGTTCGGAAAAGCCGTTCCGGACATTATCGGAAACTGTGCTTAGTATATCACAGTTTTTTCATACTTGCAAGCGAAATATGCATAAATATCGAATATTTTCTGAAAAAACGGCATATTCCCGGTTTTTCTGACGCCATCGGCCTGTCCGGCGTGGCAAAGCGCGTCACGCCGCGGCCAGTTCGATCATGTGGCGCATCACAAGCTCGTTCAGGATGCTCATTTTCAGGTAGCCTTCCCCAAAAGAGCTGGTCAGGGAGCTGGGGTCGCTGGTGCCGAACTGGCCCAGGAACTCCTCGTTCATCGTCTCGGTGTCGCACACGATGCCGTAGGTCTCGGCCATGGCCTGCGCGATCAGCGCCTGCTGCGCCGCGCTGCGCACATAGCCCTGGATGCTTTCCACATAGGCGGCCGCGTTCTCAAAGCCGTTGCCGGCCATGAATTCGTCCAGCGTAACGCCGTACATCTTGCTGTACAGGTAGGGGGTCTGCAGGTAGTAGTCCTCAAAATACTGCATCACTTCCTGCGGCAGTTCCTCGGCCACCGTCAGCTGTTCGGCCAGCTCCCCGTACAGCTCGTTGGCCTGCTGGTCGTACAGAAGGATGCCGTTCACATAGCTTTTCAGCGTTTCCACGTCGCTCAGTTCCAGCTCGCTGTTCAGGTTTTCCTGCACCCACTCGTCGGTCAGTTCGGGCAGCACCGTTTCGCTGATGTAGTTGAGCGTGGTCTCGAACACGGCCTCCTTGCCGCCCAGCTCTTCGCTGTAGTCCTCCGGGAAGGTCACGACTACGTCAAACGTATCGCCGGGCATATGGCCTACGATCTGATCCTCGAACCCATCGATAAACTTGCCGCTGCCCAGCGTAAGGCTGTAGTCCTCGGCCGTGCCGCCGTCAAACGCCACGCCGTCGACCGTGCCGGCAAAATCGATGCTTACGGTATCGCCCTCGGCCGCTTCACGGTCGGTGACCTGCGCGGTCTCCTGGTAAGAGGACAGGATGTTTTCTTCGATGTAGCTTTCGACCGATTCCTCGCTGACGGTGTTGGCTTCCTCCGAAAGGGTCAGTTCCAGCTCGCCCGGGATGGTGACATAGTCGGTGGCGGTCACGCCGTCAATGTAGCCGTTTTCGTCAAAAATAGCGCTGAAATCGAAATCGGCCAGGTAATCGTAAGGGTCGGCGCTTTCCGCCGTGGCCGTTTCGCCGGTTGCAGGCGCGGCGGAAGGGGTGGCGGTCTCGGCCGTTTCGGCCTGCTGCGTAGCGCCGCAGGCCGACAGCATACCGGCGGCCAGCAGGGCCGCAACGGAAAGATACAGATGCTTTTTCATGGGAAACTCCAATCAAAATAAAATTTTTACCTGTCCATTATACATCAATTTCAGAAAATGTACAGCCAAACATTCCAAAACACCGCAAAAAGTGGTATAGTGGTAGCGCCGGGCGCAATTTGCCCGGACGGTATGCGGAAAAGGAATGGGAAAAGATGGAAAAAGCCAAGATCGAGCGGATCAATGCCCTGGCACACAAGGCCAAAGCGCAGGGCCTCACGCCGGAAGAAAAGCAGGAACAAACCGCGCTGCGCCGGGAATACCTGGCGGATATACGCGCCAGCCTGCAGGCGCAGCTGGCCGGCACCATTGTGGTGGAGCCGGACGGCAGCCGCCACCCGCTGCTGAAAAACCCGCTGCCCAAACCGTAAAGGCGGGCGCCGCCGCGCGCTGTGCATTGCATTTTGCGGCGCCGTCTGGTATAATACAGTATGACGGCGTATCCCGGTCTGAACAAATCGGCGTCCGGCGCATAGAAAACCGGAGCCGGGCGGAAAAGGCTGTACATTGAAACCAAAGCGAGGTTTACAAAAATGCTTACTGCAATTACCGGCATCAACTGGGGCGATGAAGGCAAGGGCCGCATGGTCGACCTGCTGAGCCAGGACTATGACATCGTCGCGCGGTACCAGGGCGGGGACAACGCCGGCCACACGGTCAAAAACGAACGCGGGAAGTTTATCCTGAACCTGATCCCCTCCGGCATCCTGCGCCCGGACGTCGTCTGCGTGATGGGCGGCGGTATGGTCATCGACCCGGAGCACCTGGAAAAAGAGATCGCCACTTTGCGGGAAAAGGGCGTGGAGATCAGTCCCGCCAACCTGAAGATTTCCGATCGGGCCACCATCACCATGCCGTTACATGTTGCGCAGGACGGCCTGGAGGAGGCGCGCCTTTCCAAAACCGGCGCGCAGTTCGGTTCCACCAAGCGCGGCATCGCCTATACCTACGGCGATAAATTCATGAAAAAGACCCTGCGCATGGGCGACCTTGTGCACATGGATGCCGGCGTGCGCAAGCGGCTGGAAACCATTGTCGAATCCAAGAACCTGACCATGGTCAACATCTACAGCCAGGAGCCTGTCAGCGTGGACGAGATGTGGGCCTGGTGCGAGCATTTCTCCGCCCAGTTCAAAGATTACATCTGCGATGTGGGCGAGTACCTGGCCCAGGCGGACGATGCCGGCAAAAAGATCCTGTTCGAAGCCCAGCTCGGCGCGCTGCGCGATATCGACTACGGCATCTACCCGTATACCTCCAGCTCCAACACGATCAGCGCCTATGCGCCCATCGGCGCCGGTATCCCCGGCCGCAAGCTGGACCTTTCCCTTGGCATCATGAAGGCATATTCCTCCTGCGTGGGCGAAGGCCCCTTCACGGCGGAACTGGCCATGACCGAGGAGGAAAAGGATGTCCTGCGCGAACACGGCCACGAATACGGCGCCGCCACCGGCCGTCCGCGCCGCGTCGGTCCCTTTGACGTGGTCGCCAGCCGCTACGGCGTGCAGTGCCAGGGCTGTGACGAGCTGGCCCTGACTTTGCTGGACGTGCTGGACTATATGCCGGTGATCCCGGTGGTCGAGGCCTACCGCCTGCCGGACGGCACCGTGACCGGACGCTTCCCCACGGGCAAGACGCTGGACGACGCGCAGCCGGTCATCAAGCAGATGGAGGGCTGGAACTGCGATATCACCGGCGTGCGCCGGTACGAGGACCTGCCCGCGCAGGCCCGCGCGTATGTAGAATATCTGGAGCAGGCGGTCGGCTGCCATATCAAGTATTTCTCGGTCGGCCCGGAGCGCGAAGCCTGCATCGTGCGCGGCTGAGCAAGCCGGCCGCCCAAGCCAACGCAACAGCAGCGGACCCCTTGCGGGAGGTCCGCTGCTTTTTGGAAAAGCGGGAGGGGAAAGTTTTGACACAATGGCTGATCCGTCTTTTTGTAAAAGACAGGGACAACATCAGCAACACAAAGGTGCGCGGCGCCTATGCGAATCTGGCCTGCATCGTGGGGATCGTCTGCAATGTTTTGCTGTTTGCCGGCAAGTTTGCGGCCGGTACGTTTTTTGGCAGCGTGTCCATCCGGGCCGACGCCATGAACAATCTTTCGGATGCCAGTTCCAATATCGTCAGCCTGCTGGGATTCCAGCTCGGTTCACGACCGGCGGACGAAAAACACCCGTTCGGCCATGCCCGGTACGAGTATCTGGCCGGCCTGGCCGTGGCGGTCATGGTGCTGGTCATCGGCATCGAACTGCTGAAGGAGAGCATCGGCAAGGTATTACAGCCTACGCCGGTCAATTTTGGCTGGCTTTCGGCCGCGGTGCTGGCGGCTTCGATTTTGGTCAAGCTCTGGATGAGCCTGTTCAACCGCAAGATCGGCACGCTGATCAGTTCCGAAACGCTGCGCGCCACGGCGGACGACGCCCGCAACGACGTGATCTCCACGGCCGCGGTGCTGGCGGCCTCTCTGGCGGCCCGCGTGACCGGCATCGACCGGCTGGACGGCGTGGCCGGCGTGGCGGTGGCGGCGTTTATCCTGTACAGCGGCGTGGGCCTGGTGCGGGATACGCTGGACCCGATCCTGGGCGCGGCGCCGGACCCGGAACTGATCGACCGCATCGAGCGCAAGGTGCTGACCTATCCGGGGGTGCTGGGCATCCATGACCTGATGCTGCACGACTACGGGCCGGGCAACCGGCTGGTCAGCTTCCATGTCGAGATGCCGGCCGGCGCGGACGTGCTGCAAAGCCACGATACCATCGATACCATCGAAAAGGATCTCATGCGGGAGGAGGGGCTGATCGCCACCATCCACTATGACCCGGTCGTGACAGACGACGCGCACGTCAACGAGCTGCGGGCGTTTTTGGATGCGCAGGCCGCGCGCCTGGCGCCGGACGCCGCCGTACACGATCTGCGCATCGTGCCGGGGGCCACGCATACCAACGTGGTGTTCGACTGCGCGGTGCCGCCGGATTACCTGACCGGCAAGGAACAGCGTGCCGCCGCGCTGGCTGCCGCGCTGCGCGAGGCCGTTAAAAAAAGATGGCCGGATCATTTCTGCGTGATCCACATGGAATCCAACTACGGCGCCGCCAGCCCGCACAGGGCGCCCCACGCGGCCCACTAAAGCCAAACGCCACACAAAAACCGATGCGAAAGGATGTATACCTATGGATTACAATGCCGCCGCCTTGGCTATGCACGAAAAATACCCGGGCAAACTTACCGTGAACAGCCTGTTCACCGTCAACGACAGGGACGCGCTTTCCACCGCCTATACGCCGGGCGTGGCGGAGCCTTGCCGCCAGATCGCCCGCCAGCCGGAGGACGTCTACCGCTATACGCTCAAGGGCCGCACCGTGGCGGTGGTGACCAACGGCACGGCGGTGCTGGGCCTGGGCAACATCGGGCCGGAAGCCGGCCTGCCGGTCATGGAAGGCAAGTGTGTTCTGTTCAAGGAGTTTGGCGGCGTGGACGCTTTCCCCATCTGCCTGAACGCCAAGACCAAGGAGGAAGTGATCGCCGCGGTCAAGGCCATTGCGCCGACGTTTGGCGGCATCAACCTGGAGGATATCCGCAGCCCGGAATGCTTTGAGATCGAGGCGGAACTGGAACGCGAACTGGATATCCCGGTCTTTCATGACGACCAGCACGGCACGGCCATTATCGTGCTGGCCGGCGTGCTCAATGCGCTGAAAGTCGTGGGCAAGGATATCCGCACGATCCGCGTGGTGCAGAACGGCCCCGGCGCGGCCGGCACCGCCATCATCAAGATGCTGCAGACCGCCGGCGTGCAGGACATCATCGCCGTGGACGAGCACGGCATTTTGGTCCCGGGCCGCAGCGCCGGGCTGGAAGGCCACAAAGCCGCGCTGGCGCAGGCCACCAACCCCCGCCGCGTGCAGGGCGGCCTGGCGGAGGCCATCCGCGGGGCGGACCTGTTCATCGGTACTTCGGTGGCCGGCGCACTGACGCCCGAAATGGCGGCCACGATGGCCCCGGATGCGATCGTTTTTGCCATGGCCAACCCCAACCCGGAGATCATGCCCGACGCGGCCAAGGCGGCCGGCGTGCGCGTGGTCGGCACCGGGCGCAGCGATTTCCCCAACCAGGTCAACAATGTGCTGGCGTTCCCCGGCATCTTTAAGGGGGCGCTGGCGGTGCGTGCGCGGGACATCAACGACGCCATGAAGCTGGCTGCGGCCCGCGCGCTGGCCGCACTCATCCCGGACGGGGAACTGAACGAGGAAAACATCCTGCCCAAAGCCTTTGATCCGCGTGTGGCGGATGCAGTGGCCGACGCGGTGGCGAAAGCCGCGCGGGAAAGCGGCGTGGCACGGGTATGAGCATCCGCGAACTGCAGGCCGAACAGATCAGCGAGATGGTGCGGCGGCTGTGCCTGCGGGCCAACCTGGAGCTGCCGCAGGATGTGAAAGCCGCCATGCAGGCGGCGGAAAGCGCCGAACCCTGGCCGCTGGCCCGCGAAACGCTGGGCCTTTTGCGCAAAAACCAGGAGGTTGCCGCCCAGAGCGAACTGCCCATCTGCCAGGATACAGGCATGGCCTGCGTTTTCATCGAGCTGGGGCAGGACGTCCATATAAACGGCGACCTGCGTGCGGCGGTGGACGAGGGCGTGCGCCGCGGGTATCAGGAAGGATACCTGCGCAAGAGCATCACCGGCGACCCGCTGCGCCGAAAAAACACCGAGGACAACACCCCGGCGTTTCTGACCGTCAGCCTGGCGCCCGGCAGCGGCTGCCGCATCACGGTGGCGCCCAAGGGCGCGGGTAGCGAAAACATGAGCCGGCTGGCCATGCTCAAACCGGCCGACGGCGTGCAGGGCGTGCGGGATTTCGTTTTGCAGACCGTGCGTATGGCCGGTTCCAACCCTTGCCCGCCGATCGTGCTGGGCGTGGGTATCGGCGGCAGTTTCGACAAGTGCGCCGCCATGGCCAAGCACGCGCTGCTGCGCCCGCTGGATGTGCCCAACCCGGACCCTTATTATGCCGAGCTGGAGCGTGATCTGCTGCGGCAGATCAATGCCCTGGGCATTGGGCCGCAGGGGTTTGGCGGCGCGGCGACCTGCCTGGCGGTCGCCATCGAACAAGCGCCCACCCATGTGGCCTGCCTGCCGGTGGCTGTCAACATCAGCTGCCATGTGACCCGCCGCGCCAGCGCAGAGCTGTAACGCCGGGCTTATGCGATCAGGGAGGGGGAGAGCGATGCAATATCGCCTGACGACACCATTGAGCAAAGAAGCGCTGGCGCCGCTGCGCGCCGGCGATACCGTGCTGCTGTCCGGCGTGGTCTATACGGCACGCGACGCGGCCCACGCCCGGATGGAGGAACTGCTGGAAGCCGGGCAGCCGCTGCCCTTTGCCATACGCGGCGCGGCGGTCTATTATGTCGGGCCTACGCCGGAACGCCCCGGCTGTGTGATCGGCGCGGCCGGGCCGACGACCGCCGGCCGCATGGACCGTTACACCCCGCGCCTGCTGGACCTGGGGCTGGCCTGCATGATCGGCAAAGGCAAGCGCAGCGAAGAAGTAAAGGCCGCGGTCGTGCGCAACGGGGCGGTGTACCTGGCGGCGCTGGGCGGCGCCGGTGCGCTGATGGCGGCCAGCATCCGCAGCTGCGAGGTCATTGCCTGGCCGGATCTCGGCTGCGAGGCGGTGCGCCGCCTGACCGTTAAGGATATGCCGTTGACCGTTCTGCTGGATGCGCACGGCGGAGATCTTTATGAAAGCGGGCCGCGGGCTTACATCGAAAGCCTGGGGCAGGGGGAAGGAACATGAAGGACGCCCGTAAACGGATGCGCACCCGCCTGATCGCCTGCGCGGCGGCGCTCCTTGTCTGCGGCGGGGCGGCCGTGCTGCTGTTCAAGCTGCGGGCCGACCGCCTGGCAGAGCAGGCGCGCCTGGCGCAGCAGCAGGCGGAAGAGCAGGCGGCGGAGGAAGCGCGCCGCCAGGCACAGGCCGAACAGGCCGCGCGGGAGGCCGCAGAGGCGGAGCAGGCGCGCCGGGAAGCCGAAGAAGCCGAACAGCGCCGGGCACAGGCCGAACAGGCGGCCGCCGCGGCCAAGGAAGCCGTTGAATACGGAGACTGCATCGGCACGGTCTGGGTCGAGGGCACCGAGGTGGACTGCGACCTGTACTGGGGCGATACCTATGATATCCTGCACGCCGGCGCCGGCGCCAGCGCCGACAACGGCTGCGTCATGCCGGGCGAAAACGGTACGGTATTCGTCGGCGGGCATACGGACACCTATTTCAATAAGCTGTTCGACGCCGAGGTGGGGGACCGTATCCACCTGGATACCGTATACGGCGACTTTGTGTACGAGATCACCGAGTTCAAGGTGATCGGGGAGACCGAGGTAGACCAGTGTCGCTGGGGCGCGGCGGAGCCGAGCTGCATCCTGTACACCTGCTACCCGCAGGGCATCCAGGTGCCCACGCCTTACCGCTACCTGGCATATGCCGACCCGGTGGAGGCGGACGAAAACGGCGTGACGCCCCAGAGCCTGCCAGGACTGGAGGAAACGCAGGAACAAGCGCAGCCGGATCCTTGAGCGCGCATTGACAAAACGGCCGCAACTTGCTAAACTGGGTTCGTTGCCTGTTTGAGCGGATATGGCGGAATTGGCAGACGCGCTGGTTTTAGGGTCCAGTGTCCACGACGTGCAGGTTCGAGTCCTGTTATCCGCACTGACATCCCCGGGGAAACGACCGGGGCCAAGGCGGCGGTGCCCGGAAAGGCGCCGCCGCTTTTGTGTTGGCGCGCCACGCGGGCGCGGAAAAGCGCCGGAAAACGGAAAAATAATGCTTGCAAAACGCGGCTTTGTGTGGTATGATATTCAGGCGTTAGTACGCCGGGCCACCGGCGGGTAATGGCAAAAAGCATTATACAGGCGGTCCTCTGCCCGCTGGTTTGAGGCATGAACGTCGAAAAAATGGAGGAATTGATCAATGGACGCAATGAAGAAGATCACCGAGGGCATGATCAAAGAGAACCGCCCTCAGTTCGAAATCGGCGACACCGTCCGCGTGTCTGTCCGCATCAAGGAAGGCGACAAGGAGCGCATCCAGGCCTTTGAGGGCACTGTGATCGCCAAGAAGCACGGCGGCATCGCCGAGACCTTCACCGTTCGCCGTACTTCCTACGGCGTTGGCGTGGAGCGCGTGTTCCCGGTCAACAGCCCGTTTGTGGAGAAAGTGGAAGTGGTCCGCCGCGGCAAGGTCCGCCGTGCCAAGCTGTTCTATCTGCGCAACCGCACCGGCAAGGCCGCCAAGGTCAAAGCGCGCATCTGAGAAAATTCACAGGCCGGCCGTATGGCCGCAAAGGGGGAGGACGGTTGGCGTTCTCCCTTTTTTGCTTATTGATGGGCAAGGAGGGAGCCGGATGGATACCGTGGCCTGCCGGGACCGCTTTAACAAGCGGTTCAAAAAGAACAAAGACAACCTGGAATGGCTGGAAGCGATCGTCCTGGCGGTGGTGGCCGTCTCGCTGGTGTTTACGTTCGGCGTGCGCATGATCCGTGTGGACGGGCAGTCGATGGTCCCCACGCTGCGGGACGGCCAGCGGCTGCTGATCGCCAGTTTCCCGGCGCAGCCGGACTATGGCGACATCGTGGTCATCGATGCCTATACCTCTTACGGCGAACCGCTTGTAAAGCGGGTGATCGGCAAAGCGGGCGATACGATCGACATCGACTTCCAAAACGGCGTCGTTTACCGCAACGGCCAGGCCCTGGCCGAGCCGTATACCGCAGAGCCGACCTATTTGCAGGAGAGCGTGGTGTTCCCGGTCACGGTGCCGGACGGCTGCCTGTTTGTCATGGGGGACAACCGCAACCATTCCACCGACAGCCGGGACGAACGGGTCGGCTTTGTGGACGAGCGGGACGTGCTGGGCCGTGTGCTGTGACCGGCCAAACCGCTTATAAGGATTATAAGGAGCAGGGTATGAGCGAAACGATCATCAACCGCCGCCAGATCCAGTGGTTCCCCGGGCATATGGCCAAGACGCTGCGGCTGATGGAAAAGGAGATCCGCAACGTGGACTGCGTGCTGCAGATCCTGGATGCGCGCATCCCGCTGTCCAGCCTGAACCCGGAAATCGAGCGCATCACCGCCGGCAAGCCGCATTTGTATGTGCTGAACAAGGCGGACCTGGCCGACCCGGACATCACCCGGCGCTGGCTCGATTATTTCCGCAGCGCCGGCGCGGGCTGCCTGCCGATGGATTCGCGCCAGAGCGGCAAGGCCCATGCGGTGCGCGGACCCATCGAGAAGGAACTGGCGGAGCTGATGCAGCGCCGCCGCGCCAAAGGGATGGCGGGCGCGGCCATCCGCGTGATGGTGGTCGGTATCCCCAATGTGGGCAAATCTACCTTTATCAACTCGTTTGCCGGCGCGGCGCGCGCCAAGGCGGCCAACAAACCGGGCGTGACCCGCGGCAAGCAGTGGATCTCGGTCGGCGGGTACGACCTTTTGGATATGCCCGGCGTTTTGTGGAAAAAGTTCGACTCGCTGGAAACGGCGGCCAACCTGGCGTTTATCGGCTCGATCCGGGACGATATTCTGGATGTGGAGGAGCTGGCCTGCGGGCTGCTGAGCAGCGTGCGCGGGATCTACCCGAAGCGTTTGCTGGAACGCTACAAGCTGGGGCAACAGGCGCTGGAGCTGCCGCCCTGCGAACTGCTGCTGGCCATCGGGGTCAAGCGGGGGATGCTGATCAGCGGCGGCGAGGTCGATTCCGAGCGGGCGGCCCGGATGCTGGTGGGGGAATTCCGCGCCAGCAAGTGGGGGCGCATCTCGCTCGAACAGCCCCCGCAGCCGACCCCCACACAAGAGGAGGATGCGGATGCCGGCCAAAATATTTGACAGTACGCCGCTGTATGCGTTTGACGATGCGCTGCGCGCCCGGCACGGGGCGCTGTGCGGCGTGGATGAAGCCGGGCGCGGCCCTTTGTGCGGGCCGGTGTGCTGCGCGGCGGTCCTGTTGGACCCGCAGGACCCGATCGCCGGCGTGACGGATTCCAAAAAACTCTCCGAAAAAAAGCGGGAGGCTTTGTACGAGCAGATTACCCGCCGCGCCCTTGCCTGGTATGTGGAGTTTGTGACCCCGCAGGAGATCGATGAAAAGAACATCCTGTGGGCCACCATGGCGGGGATGCAGCGCGCTGTGGCGGCGCTTTCGCCGCAGCCGGCCTATGTGCTGATCGACGGCAACCGCTGCCCGCCGGGGCTGGGGCAGCCGTGCGAAGCGGTGGTAAAGGGCGATGCGGCCAGCGCTTCCATCGCGGCCGCCTCCATCCTGGCCAAGGTCAGCCGCGACCGCTATATGCAGGCACTGGACCGGCAGTACCCCCAGTACGAGCTGGCCCGGCACAAAGGCTACCCGACCGCACGGCACTACGAGCTGATTGCACAGTATGGCATCCAGCCGTTCTACCGCCGCAGCTTTTTGAAAAAGCAGGGGTACTGGCCATGAACGACGACGCACACAAAAAAGAACTGGGGCAAAAAGGGGAGGCCGTTGCCGCCAAATACTACCGGCAGCGCGGCTACCTTTTGCTGAACCACAACTACCGCACGCGCCTGGGCGAGCTGGACCTGATCCTGTATAAGGACGGCACGCTGGTTTTTGCCGAAGTAAAAACCAGGACCTCCGCCCGCAAAGCGCCGCCGGCCGATTCGGTCGGCTACCGCAAACGGCGGCACCTGATCGCCGCCGCGCAGCTGTACTTGCAGCGCAGCCCCTACGCCGATGCGCCGGTGCGGTTTGATGTGGTCGAAGTGCTGCCCGCAGAAGGCGGCTGGCAGGTACACTGCATCCCAAATGCGTTTCAATGTGATTGAGGAAAGGAGAACCCTATGCAGTATCAAAGCACTCGTGACCAAAGCATCGTGGTCTCGGCTTCCGAGGCCATCGTGCGCGGCCTGGCGCCGGGCGGCGGGCTTTTTGTGCCGCAGGAATTCCCTGCCGCAGACCTGGAAGCCTGGCGCGCTTTGCCCTACGACCAGCTGGCGGCGCAGATCCTGCGGCTCTACCTGACCGATTTCGACCCTGATTTCCTGGCCCGAGCCTGTGCCGAGACCTACGGCGCGCCGTTCGGGGGGAAAGCCGGGCAGGTGGCCCGCGTGGCGGAGGGCCTGTTTGCGCTGGAACTGTGGCACGGCCCGACCTGCGCGTTCAAAGACTATGCGCTGCAGCTCATGCCCAAGCTGCTCGTGCAGGCAAAGAAAAACCTGGGCCGCACCGAAAAGACGCGCATCCTGGTGGCCACTTCCGGCGATACCGGCAAGGCGGCCCTGGCCGGGTATGCGGGGCTGGACGGCATTGAGATCGAAGTGTTTTACCCCAATGCCGGCACCAGCGAGATCCAGCGTTTGCAAATGGCCACCCAGACCGGCGATAACGTGGCCGTTTATGCGGTGGAAGGCAACTTTGACGATGCACAGAGCGGCGTCAAGCGCGTGTTTGCGGACGAGGCGGCAGCCCGGGAACTGGCCGGGCGCGGCATCTGCCTGTCCAGCGCTAACTCGATCAACTGGGGGCGGCTGGCGCCGCAGATCGTCTATTATTTCTATGCCTACTTCCGTCTGGTGGAAGCGGGGGCCGCAGCCTGGGGCGAGCCGGTCGATTTCTGCGTGCCCACCGGCAACTTTGGGGATATCCTGGCCGGGGATTACGCCAGGCGCATGGGGCTGCCGGTCGGCAGGCTGGTGTGCGCCTCCAACAAAAACAATGTGCTGGCTGATTTTATCCGCACCGGCGTGTACGATAAACGGCGGGAGTTTTACAAGACCACCTCCCCGTCCATGGACATCCTGATCTCCAGCAACCTGGAACGCCTGCTTTACCACCTGACCGACAGCGATGGGAAGGTCGCCGCCTGGATGCGGGAACTGAGCGAGACCGGCTGCTATACCGTGGACGCGGGCTGTCTGGCCGCTTTGCAGCGGGGCTTTGGCTGTGCCTGGGCCGATGACGAGGCGGCCGCCCGCAAGATCCGGGAATTGTGGCAGCAGGCGCATTACCTGTGCGACCCGCACACCGCCGTGGCGTTCTGCGCCGCCGGGGCGCAGCGCACCGCCGCGCCCATGGTCGTTCTGTCCACCGCCAGCCCCTTCAAGTTCCCGCGCGATGTGCTGGCCGCGCTGGCCGGCACGGCGCCGGCCGGCGACTTTGAGGCGATGGCCGCGCTGACGCAGGCGACCGGCTGCGCCGCGCCGGAAAGCCTGCGCTGCCTGCAGCAGATGCCGGTGCGCTTTACGCAGGTGCTGCCGCCGGAAAAGATCCGGGCAGCTGCGTTGCGCTGAGCGGGCGGGAGGTACCGTATGTCGATTTTTGCCATCGGAGATCTGCATCTCTCCCTGGGGGCGGATAAGCCGATGGATGTGTTTCTCGGCTGGGAGGGGTATGTCGCGCGCCTGGAACGAAACTGGCGCACAATGATCGGCCCGCAGGATACTGTGATCCTGGCCGGCGATACCTCCTGGGCTATGAAGCTGGAGGAAACGCGCACGGATTTTGCGTTCTTGCAGTCCCTGCCGGGGCAAAAGTGGCTGCTGAAAGGCAACCACGATTACTGGTGGACCACGGCCCGGAAAATGGAGACTTTTTTGGCGCAGCAGGGGTTTTCCAGCCTGCACATCCTGCATAACAACTGCTGCCGCGTGGGGGATACCGCTTTATGCGGGACCCGCGGCTGGCCTTTTGACGATACGCAGGCGCAGAGCGCCAAGATTATGGCGCGCGAGGCGGGCCGCCTGCGCCTTTCGCTGGAGGCGGGGCGCGGCGCCGCGCAGATCCTGGCCTTTTTGCATTACCCGCCCGTATTCGGCAATACGGGGGCGCGGGAACTGACCGAACTTCTGCACGCTTACGGCGTACAGCGCTGCTTTTACGGGCATTTGCACGGCAAGGCGATCCGCTATGCCGTGCAGGGCGTCCGCGACGGTATCGCTTACAAGCTGATCTCGGCCGACGGGCTGGATTTCTGCCCGTATCCCGTTGCGCCGTGAGCGGACAATTTTGCGCCGCGCAGCAAAAATTTTGCTCAGATACTGGTATTCTTGGCAAACACGTGCTATAATTACTTGTATTTCTATGTTTGGAGGACTTCAAATGAATCTCATCTCGTGTGAAAAGCTCGAAAAGAGCATGGTGGAACTTCAGTTTTCGATCGATGCCGACACTTTCAAGAAAGCGGTCAGCAACGCTTTTAAGCGGGAGAGCAAAAAATATGCCATCCCCGGTTTCCGCAAGGGCAAGGCGCCGCGCCATATGATCGAGAAGATGTACGGTGCGGATATCTTCCATTACGATGCCGTCAACGACCTGTTCCCGGAAAACTACGAGGCTGCGGTGAAGGCGGCCGGTATTGAGATCGTCGGCCGCCCGGAGCCGGAGGTCGTCTCGATGTCGGAGGAAGAGGGCGCCGTGCTCAAGGTCAAGGTCGCCGTCAAGCCGGAGGTCACCCTGGGCGAGTACGCCGGTTTAAGCGTGACCAAAAAGGTCAAGACTGTGGATGACGCCCAGGTCGAAGCGGAACTCAAGCGTATGCAGGACCGCAACGCCCGTATGCTGACCCGTGACGGCGCGGCCGAAAACGGCGATACCGCCGACATCGACTTTGAAGGCTTTGTGGACGGCACCGCTTTCGAGGGCGGCAAGGCGGAGCATTACTCCCTGGTTCTGGGCAGCGGTTCCTTCATCCCCGGCTTCGAGGAGCAGGTCGTGGGCCACAAGGCCGGCGAATCCTTTGATGTGAACGTCAAGTTCCCCGAGGAATACCATGCCGCCGAGCTGGCCGGCAAGGACGCCACCTTCAAGGTCACCCTGCACGAGGTCAAGTACAAGGAGCTGCCGGCGCTGGACGATGACTTTGCCATGGATGTCAGCGAGTATGACACGCTGGAAGAGCTGAAGAACTCCATCCGCAAGGGCATGGAGGACAACAACGACAAACAGGCCGACCAGCAGGTCGAAAACGACCTGATCGAGCAGGTCGTGGGCGGCATGACGGTCGAGGTGCCCCAGGCCATGTACGATGAGCGCATGGACGAGCTGGTGCAGGACTTCCAGTACCGCATCGAGCAGCAGGGCCTCAAACTGGATCAGTATCTGCAGTACATGGGCATGAACATGGAGCAGTTCCGCGGCCAGTTTGCCGAGCAGGCCGAAAAGCAGGTCAAGATGCGCCTGGCGATGGAAGCCATCGTCGCCAAAGAGGGCATCACCGCCAGCGACGAAGAGTTCGAGGCGGAAGTCAAGCGCATTGCCGACGCTTACCAGATGGAGGCCGATAAGGTCCGCAGCCTGGTGAACGCCGACGCCGTGAAGGCCGACCTTGCCGTGAATAAGGCCATCGATTTCGTGAAAGAGAAGGCCAACGTCACCACCGAGCAGGTCAGCGATGCGCCGGCCGAGGCTGCCGAAAAGACCGAGGAATAAAAAACATTTGCGACCGATACGGTGCCGCTGCCGCCGTATCGGTCGGTTTATCCGCGCGGATAATCCCGCAGGCAGCGCAACAAAAAGTTATGGGAGGGAACCCGAATGAGTTTGGTACCTTATGTAGTGGAACAGACCGCGCGCGGTGAGCGCAGCTATGATATTTTTTCCCGGCTGCTCAATGACCGCATCATCGTGCTGAGCGAGGAGGTCAACGCCGCATCGGCCAGCGTGGTCGTGGCGCAGCTTTTGTATCTGGAAGGCCAGGATCCCGAAAAGGACATCAGCTTCTACATTAACAGCCCTGGCGGTTCCATCACCGACGGCATGGCGATCCATGATACCATGCAGTATATCAAATGCGATGTGTCCACCATCTGCGTTGGCATGGCGGCCTCTATGGGTGCGTTTTTGCTGGCCAGCGGCGCAAAGGGCAAGCGCTACGCGCTGCCGAACTCGGAGATCCTGATCCACCAGCCGCTGATCGGCGGGGGCGGGCTTTCCGGCCAGACCACGGACATCAAGATCCACTCCGACCACCTGGTCTATGTCCGGTCCAAGCTCAGCCGCCTGCTCAGCGAGTATACCGGCCAGCCGCTGGAGACCATCGAGCGCGATACCGAGCGCGACAACTATCTGACGGCCCAGCAGGCCAAAGACTACGGCCTGATCGACGAGATCATCACCAAACACTAACCACGGGGGAAGGAAATGGCAAAAACGATTTCCGGCAAGGACGGAAAGGAACGGGAACTGGTCTGCAACTTCTGCGGGCGTTCGCAGAACCAGGTCGAACAGCTGATCGTAGGCCCCGGCGTCAATATCTGCAAAGACTGCATCGAAATGTGCTACAGCGCGCTGTATAAGGACGCGGAAACGCCCCCGCCGCCGCGCGCCACGGCGCAGCGCCGGGCGACCGCCCGCCCGCGCCACAGCATCGACCCGCTGGAGGATATCCGCATTTTGACCCCGGCCGAGATCAAGGCCGGTCTGGATCAGTATGTGATCGGGCAGGACGAGGCCAAAAAGGTGCTGGCTGTCTCGGTTTATAACCACTATAAGCGCATCCTTTCCGGCCGCGAGAGCGAAGTGGAGCTGCAAAAGTCCAACGTGCTGATGCTTGGCCCCTCCGGCACGGGCAAGACCCTGCTGGCGCAGACCCTGGCCAAGATGCTGGGCGTACCGTTCGCCATTGCCGACGCCACTACGCTGACCGAAGCCGGCTATGTGGGCGAGGACGTGGAGAACATCCTGCTCAAGCTGATCCAGGCCGCGGATTTTGACATCCCCAAAGCCGAAGTCGGCATCATCTACATCGATGAGATCGACAAGATCACCCGCAAGAGCGAAAATCCTTCGATCACGCGCGATGTGGGCGGCGAGGGCGTGCAGCAGGCGCTGCTGAAGATTCTGGAGGGCACCGTCAGCAATGTGCCGCCGCAGGGCGGCCGCAAGCACCCGCAGCAGGAGTTTATCCAGATCAATACCAAGAACATCCTGTTCATCTGCGGCGGCGCGTTCGACGGGCTGGAAAAATATATCCAAAAGCGCACCGAGACTTCTACGCTGGGCTTTGGCAGCCAGCTGCGCAAAAGCCTGGACAAGGACGAGACCCGGCAGAAGCTGCTGCGCCAGGTGGAACCGGACGATCTGGTCAAGTTCGGCCTGATCCCGGAGCTGATCGGCCGCCTGCCGGTGGTCACCGTGCTGGACCCGCTGGATGAGCAGGCGTTGATCCGCGTTTTGACCGAGCCGAAGAACAGCATCGTGCGCCAGTATAAAGAACTGTTCGGGCTGGATAACGCCGAACTGATCTTTACCCCGGACGCGCTGCGCGAGATCGCGCAAAAGACCATCGAGCGCAAGAGCGGCGCCCGCGGCCTGCGCAGCGTGGTGGAGGATCTTTTGATCCCCATCATGTACGAGATCCCCTCGGATCCGACCATCATCCGCGTGACCATCGACAAAGATACGGTCTGCGGCGGAAAGCCGCAGCTGGAATACGGCGCGGCCCGCAAACGCTACAAGGCCCAGACCCCGGCCTTGCCCTGAATTTGAATGGCTGCCCCGCGGCATACGGCCCGGGGCAGCCATTTTTCTGTTCCCAGGCAGCCTGCGCTCCCGGGGCGGCAGACGCGGGCAGGGGAGGGCGCGGATTGCAGGCGCAAGCAAAAAGCGATGAAATAGCGTGTAATATTTGTTCACAGAAATATTACACATACTTTCACGGATTTTTCCTGCCATAGGGCTTGACTTTTCTTAGAGGAGTGCTAAAATATGTTTAGCACTCAAGATAAAAGAGTGCTAAACAAACCTGTTGCAAAGAAAATTTATTATAGGGAGGATTTTTCACTATGAGAATCAAACCTCTGGCTGACCGTGTTGTGATCAAACTGGTCGAGGAAGAAGAAACCACCAAGGGCGGCCTGATCCTGACCGGCACCGCCAAAGAAAAACCGCAGGTGGCGGAAGTTCTGGCTGTCGGCCCCGGCGGCAATGTGGACGGCAAGGAAGTGGAGATGATCGTCAAGGTCGGCGATAAGGTCCTGACCAGCAAATATGCCGGCACCGAGGTCAAGGTCGACGGCGAGGAATGCACCATCGTCCGCCAGAGCGACATCCTGGCCATCGTTGAGTGATCCGTTCCTATTTCTTTGAGCGTAAAACAGCATTCATCATCTAAGGAGAGATACAGTTATGGCTAAGCAGATCAAACAGGGCGTTGAAGCCCGCAAAGCTCTTTGCGCCGGCATCGATCAGCTGGCGGATACCGTCAAGATCACCCTGGGCCCCAAGGGCCGCAACGTGGTGCTGGGCAAAAAGTTCGGCAGCCCGCTGATCACCAACGACGGCGTGACCATCGCCAAGGAGATCGAGCTGAAGGACGAGTTCGAGAACATGGGCGCGCAGCTCGTGCGTGAAGTCGCCACCAAGACCAACGATGCTGCCGGCGACGGCACCACCACCGCCACCGTGCTGGCCCAGGCCATGGTCAACGAAGGCATGAAGAACGTGACCGCCGGCGCCAACCCCATGGACATCAAGCGCGGCATCCAGAAAGCTGTCGGCGTGGCGGTCGAAGCCGTCAAGGCGCACAGCCAGAAGGTCAACGGCACCAAGGATATTGCCCGTGTCGGCACCGTTTCGGCCGGCGACGCCGAGATCGGCCAGCTGATCGCCGATGCGATGGACAAGGTCTCCGCCGATGGCGTCATCACCATCGAGGAAAACAAGACCACCGCCGAGACCTACACCGAGGTCGTGGAAGGTATGCAGTTCGACCGCGGCTATGTCACCCCGTATATGGTCACCGATACCGAGAAGATGGAGACCGTCTACGAGGATTGCAGCGTCATGATCACCGACAAGAAGATCAGCGCGTTCCAGGATATGGTCCCCCTGCTGGAGCAGGTCATCCAGTCCGGCCGCAAGCTGCTGATCATTGCCGAGGATGTTGAGGGCGACGCGCTGTCCAACCTGATCATCAACCGCCTGCGCGGCGGCCTGAACGTCGTGGCTGTCAAGGCGCCCGGCTTTGGCGACCGCCGCAAGGAGATGCTGACCGATATCGCCATCCTGACCGGCGGTACCGTCATCAGCAGCGAACTGGGCTATGAACTGAAGGACGCTACCATCGATATGCTGGGCAGCGCCCGCCAGGTCAAGGTCACCAAGGAACTGACCACCATCGTGGGCGGCAGCGGCGACAAGCAGGCCATTGCGGACCGCGTTGCGCAGATCCGCAGCCAGATCACCGCGGCCACCTCTGACTTCGACCGCGAGAAGCTGCAGGAGCGCCTGGCCAAGCTGGCCGGCGGCGTGGCGGTCATCAAGGTCGGCGCGGCCACCGAAGTGGAAATGAAGGACAAGAAGCTGCGCATCGAGGACGCCCTGAACGCGACCAAGGCCGCTGTGGAAGAGGGCATCGTGGCCGGCGGCGGCACCGCGACCCTGACGGCTATCCCGGCTGTCGATAAGCTGGTGGCCGAACTGGAGGGCGATGAGCGCACCGGCGCGCAGATCGTGCGCAAGGCGCTGGAAGCCCCGCTGCGCCAGATCGCGGCCAACGCGGGCCAGGAGGGCAGCGTGATCATCAACGAGGTCCTGCAGGCCGGCAAGCCCAACTACGGCTATGACGCGCAGAAAGAGACCTATGTGGACGATATGATCGAGGCCGGCATCGTTGACCCGACCAAGGTCACCCGTTCCGCGCTGGAGAATGCTGCCAGCGTTGCCTCGATGGTGCTGACCACCGAGAGCCTGGTGGCCGATCTGCCTGAACCGCCGGCTCCGGCTGCGCCGGCTGGCGGCGACATGGGCGGTATGTACTAATAAGCCCTAAGCCCTTGGGGCGTTCGCGCGCCGCGTAGGGGACAACCTGCGCCGCACACAAAACGCACGACAGGGAAACGAAAGGCCGGCACTCATTTGTGGGTGCCGGCCCTTTTGCGTACCAAAAAGCACGCGCCCAAGCGCTTTTGGTGGTACAAAAAACGCTGCAAACCGGCAAAAAGCGGCTTGCAGCGTTGCTTTTGGCGTCCCAGACACGAGTCGAACGTGCGACCCCGGGCTTAGGAGGCTCGTGCTCTCTCCAGCTGAGCTACTGAGACTTATGAGTAAACAGTCTGATTTTCCTCTGCCTGCATACCGAGCAGGCGCGGGGAAAGGGCAGGCGCCGCAAAACAGGGTATAACGGCCGCGCCTTCGGCTATTATACCCTGTTTTTCTCTTAATTGCAAGTACGGGGGGGCATCTATGACCGTTTTGTAAAAATCGCTTTCGGCGGTTGCGCAGCCGGCCCGATGCTACTATAATAGGCTACAAAGCTTTTGTTTTGAACATAAGGGAGAGATACCATGAAGAATAAGCGCGCGCTGCTGCTGGGGGCTTTGTTTGTTGTGCTGGTGGCTGGGCTGACGGTGGTTTTGCTGCCGTATATCCAGCGCCTGCAGGACCCGCAGGTGCAGCTGGCGGTGGAGGATTGGGTGCGCCGGGTCGGCGTGTGGGGGTACCTTGCCATGTTTGGCGTGCAGATGCTGCAGGTCATTGTGGCGTTTATCCCGGGCGAGCCGGTCGAACTGATCGCCGGCGCGCTGTATGGCGCGGCCGGGGGGCTGCTGCTGTGCTCTCTGGGGTGCGTGACGGCGTCCAGTTTGATCTTCCTGCTTTCCAGAAAGCTTGGCAAATCGATCCTGGACACACTGTTCGGCGCCGAAAAGGTCAAGGAATGGAAATGGCTGTATGATAACCAGCGCATGGAATTGGTGACCTTCCTGCTGTTTTTGATCCCCGGCACCCCCAAAGATATGCTGACCTATGTGGTGGGCGTGACCAATATGCCGCTGGTCAAATTCCTGCTCATCTCCACATTTGCGCGCATCCCTTCGGTTTTATCCTCCACCATGATCGGCGCTTCGCTGCGGCAGGGCAACTGGGCCACCACGCTGGTCGTGTTTTTGCTTACCGCGCTGGTCGGCGTTGTCGGCATTACCTGCAAAGATAAGGTGATCGCTTTTTGCCGGACCGGCCGCCAGCGCCGCAAAAAGCCGGAGAACAAAGCCTGACGCCTTTTTAGGCCAGCGCGGCGCGCGCCGCGTCGATCTTGGCGCGTGCTTCCGAAAGCTGCTGCTGGCATTCGCTGACGGTCTCCAGCCGGTTTCGGTCGCCCAGCAAAGCCGTCCAATATTCGCCGCCCTGGTAACGGAAGATGACCCAGTCGTATCCGTTAAAACGGGCGGCGCTTTTTTGCGTCACTTCGTAGCGACCAACGGGCAGATACCCGACCACGTCGTTAAAATTGGCGGTATAAAAGTATTCGGTCTGCGCGCCGAACACCACCAGCTGCGTATTTTGGACGGCTTCCATCTGCGGGCCGGAACTGCCGTAGCCGTTGAAATTGCCCGCCTGCAGGGTGGGCAGAAAGTCGGTGTAGCTGTAGTTCAGGTCGCACGCGCCGGTCACGCCGGATACGCTGCCGCTGGCGCTGTACTGCCACATGGCATACGGCCCGTCAAAGCCCGGCTGGGAGCGGTAATCCGCCAGCCATAGCGGGTAGGCGGCCAGCTCGCCGGCGTTGAGCGAGGCTTTAATAAAGTTCGTATAGCTGTACCAGCCGGCGTACCACCCGCGCTGGTACAGGATATCCATGGCAAAGCGGACCAGTCCTGTCAGCTGCGCGCGCCCCAGCGCGGCCTGGCTGCTGTCCTCCACATCCACAAACACGGGATACTCCAGCTGCAGGCCCTCCAGGGCGTTCAGGAACAAAGTCAGCTCATCGATCACGGCGCTTTCGCTGCGCGCATAGCTGTAATAGTAAGCGCCTACGCGCAGCCCGGCCGCGTGTGCGCCGCTGACGTTTTGCAGGAAATAGGGGTCGACATACAAGCCGCTGTTGTTGCTGGAACCGATGCGCACCATGGCAAACTGGACGCCGGAGGCCGCCACCTGCGGCCAGTTGATGCTGCCCTGGTAACGGGAAACATCAATGCCCCGTTGAAAGACTGCCATAAAAAAATCCCCCTCTCCGCTCCATCCTATGCGGAAAGGGGAAGGGTGGTGCTGGTCCGGCGGCGCTTAGATCACCAGGCCGCCATTTACGCCGATGACCTGGCCGGTGATATAGCCGGAACCCGGCGAAGCCAAAAACAAAAGCGTGCGCGCGATCTCGGCCGGCGTACCCAGGCGGCCGACCGGCGTTTCCTCGGCCAGGGCGGCTTTGTCGTCCGCCGTAAAGCCGGCCATCATATCGGTGTCAATCACACCCGGCGCCACGCAGTTGACCGTAATGCCGGAAAGGGCTTCCTCTTTGGCCAGCGCGCGGCACAGCCCGATCACGCCGGCTTTGGCGGCCGAATAGTGGACCTCGCAGCTGCCGCCGGTCTGGCCCCACATACTGCTTACGCACAAAATACGCCCGTATTTGCGGCGAATCATACCCGGCAGCACAGCCCGGCAGGCGTAAAAAACGCTGTCCAGGTCGCTGGCCATCATCCGCCGACAGTCCTCATCGGTCAGGTCGGTAAAAAGTTTCTGCTGGGCGATGCCGGCGTTGCAGATAAGCACCTCCAGCCGGCCAAACTGGCTTTCGGCCTCGGCAACGACGGCGCGGGTCGCCTCTGGGTCGGCGGCGTCCGCCTGCAGGGCCAGGAACCTGCCCGGCTTCCAGAGCTTGCGCGCCTGTTCCAGCACCGCCTGTGCGCGGTCCTTGTTGGTATGCCAGGTAAAGGCTACGTCGTACCCTTTGGCCGCAAACGCGCGCACGGCGGCCGCGCCGATGCCGCGGCTGCCGCCGGTAATGAACACATGGTGCGGGTAGGGGAGCAGGGTTTGGGACATTTTTAACCTCCTTGCGGCGCGGGCGCGCCGCTGCGCGCCGCCCGGCGCTTTTGCCGCAGCGCGGCGAAAAATTCCTGTAAAAGCGCCTGCGCTTCCTGTTCCAGCAGGCCGCTTTCCACCAGGGGGCGGTGGTTGAACGGCAGGGCAAACAGGTCGGTCAGCGAACCGCAGCAGCCCGCCTTGGGGTCGGGGGCGCCGTACACCACCCGCCGGATACGGCTGTTGATGATCGCGCCGCTGCACATGGGGCAGGGTTCCAGCGTAACGAACAGCTCACACTGCCACAGCCGCCAGCCGCCCAGCTTGCGGCAGGCGGCGTCGATGGCCAGCAGTTCGGCGTGGTAGGTGGCGTTTTTCCCACTTTCCCGCAGGTTGTGCGCCCGCGCAACGATCTCGCCGTCTTTGGCGACCACCGCGCCCACCGGGACCTCGCCGGCCTGTGCGGCCAGGCGGGCTTCTTCCAGCGCCGCGCGCATCAATTCTTCATCCGTCATGGCGGGGACCTCACATCCAGTGGCTTTGCAGTACGCAGGCGGCGGCCAGCAGCGCAACGGCCGCCGCGTAGGTCGGGCTGGTAAACACGCTCCAGGCCTCCACGCCGGGGCGCAGGCCAGCCGAAAAGCGGAACCCCTGGCACAAGGCGTGCCAGGTCATCCACAAGGCGAACAGGGGGAAAAACAGCAGCACGAACAGCTCGGCCCCCAGGGCGACCGGCTGTGCGCCGTACAGCTGCAGATAAGCGATGACAAATGCGATCAGATTGTTCAGGAAGTGCAGCAGCATACCGGGCAGGATGCTGCCGGTGCGTTCGGTCAGCCAGCCCAGGAACACGCCGCAGACAAAGGCAGTGATCCCCTGCGCCAGGTCCAGGTGCAGCAGCGCGAACAGCAGCGCCGGCCCGAAAATAGCCGCCGCGCTGCCGGACGGGCGCAGCAGCCCCTGCAACGCGCCGCGGAAAAACAGCTCCTCCAGCACGGCGGGCACCACGCAAAGCTCGACCAGGCTGATGACCAGCGCCCCGCCGCCGGCCGGCAGCGTGACGGCGGAACCGCCGGCGCCCAGCAGACGGCTCAGCAGGCTGCCAAACAGGTTGGCGGCATTGGCCGCCCCCAGGAAAAGGGCCGTGCAGAACAGCGGGCTCCAGGGCGTGGGCAGCAGCAGGCGCAGATCCTGCGCCTGCAGGCGCGTCAGCCGCAGCAAAAGCAGGATGGGCAGCAAAATAGCGGCCAGCGCGGCCAGCATGGAGAGCAGGCCGGCTTCCGTCTGCGAAAACCCGACCGGATTGGACAGGCTGGCCCCCTCCACCCGCAGGCCCATAAAGAACGAGATGATCTGGGAAAACAGGGTGCGGGCCGCCAGATAGCTGACAGCAGACAGCGCACACCAGGAGGCCGCCCCCTTTACCCCGCGGATTTTTGTGATCTTTGGCAAATCGATTTCCTCATTTCCTTGGCAAAGCACGGCGCCTGTGTTTCGCGCATCATGCGCCGTCGCTACTAGTTTACCATATGCCGGCAATCGGCACAAGTGCGAAAGCTGAAAGCCTGCCTTTCCGGGAACGGTACGCCGCTATGCCGACGCCGCCACCATCAAAGCGCATAATTGCCCAGCTCATTCAATTCATAGAGGTTGATCCTGCGGTCAAAGAGGACGGTGTTACCGATTGGCAGGTAACACTGCGCCCCCACACAGATCGCCATACAGATCGCTATATAGATTTGGAAATAAAAAATGCGGAGTGTAATTATAGGACTTGGAAAAAACCAGTCATATCAATGATTTGCAAGCAGCAAGCAAGAGGTTTTATATGGAAAAATTTATTCTTTGAGAATTACGCCGCCCAACGGGACTGATGGGCGGCGTTTTCATATATACTCATTCCCAAGAAAGAGGACACCCGCCAATGAATGAAAAAACTGGAAAAACTCAATCAGGAGATAGAAAAAACAGAAAAGAAGCTGCGGAGGGCGCAGAATGAAGAAAAAATGTTGGAACACCAGATAAAGACTCTGACACGGAAGGAACGGACACACCGGCTTTGTACCAGAGCCGCCATGCTGGAAAGCTACCTTCCCCACCCGGAAGCCATCACGGATGAACAGGTCAGCTTGTTTTTGAAGCTGCTGTTCCGTCAGGACAGCACCCGGCAGCTTATGGAAAAAGTATTTGCCGGAAACGGCACAGAGAAGGAGGCGCAGAATGAAGATGAATTTTTCTAAAGACGAGTTGGCTATGGTCTATCAGTACGCCGCCGGTACGAAGGAAGAAACCCTTGCGGGGCTGAAAGAAATCGTGCCGGTTATCCGTGACCGGCAGACAAGGGAGATTGTGGAGAGTACCATCCGAAAGCTGGACGCCATCCCGGAGCCGGAGTGCCGCCGCTTTATCGCTGA
>CALWNS010000011.1 GCA_944382805.1 uncultured Gemmiger sp.
ATCGTGCGGCGGCCCTTCGCCGCTGCGCTCGCCCGGCGCGTCCTGCGGGCCGCGTCCCCGTTCGGCGTGGTGATCGGCGTGTTTATCGTCGGCGGCTGCTACGGCGACGCCGCCAGCGCCGCCCGCGTGGAAAATACCTGCCCGCCGGAGCTGCTGCCCTATGTGCGGGCCAGCCGCCATGTGGTGGACGACCTGCCCGCCTATATGGCGGCGCACAGCGGCCAGGTGGAAAAGTTCAGCATCCTGTACCGCGACGCCGCCACCCAGCGCGCCGCCTGGGCCGCGGTGGCGGCCGCCTGCCCCGGCGTGGAGCTGACCTCCAGCATGGCCAACAACATGGAAGTGAACGCCCCCGGCGTGAACAAGGGCCGCGGGCTGCTGGCGCTGGCGCAGGAGCTGGGCCTGGCCCGCAGCCAGGTGATGGCCTGCGGCGACAGCGGCAACGACCTGGCCATGATCCGCCTGGCCGGCCTGGGCGTGGCCATGGGCAACGCCACGCCGGAGGTGCGCGCCGCCGCCGACGCCGTTACGCTGGACAACAACCACGACGGCGTGGCCCATGCCATCGAGACGTTCGTTTTGCAGGCGTAAGGCGGATCTTGCGGGCGGCGGGCTTGTGTTTTTGGGCCGTATCCCCTATAATAAAGCACACAGGAATACAAACGAAAGCAGGTACGATCCATGGCATGGAATTTATTGGTAGGACAATCCGGCGGGCCAACCGCCGTCATCAACGCGAGCCTGGCCGGCGTGTATGAGAGCGCCAAGGCGCTGGGCGCCAGCCATGTGTACGGTATGCAGTACGGCATCGAGGGCCTGCTGGAGGGCCGCCTGGTCGACCTGGACGCGCAGCTGGGCGACAAGATGGCCATTGAGCTGCTCAAGCGCACGCCCTCCAGCTTTTTGGGCAGCTGCCGCCGCAAACTGCCCGACCCGGCCGTGAACGAGCAGCCCTACAAGCAGCTGTTCGCGCTGTTCCGGCAGTACGAGATCGGGGCGGTGCTGTACACTGGCGGCAACGACAGCATGGACACCATCGCCAAGCTGGCGGCCTACGGCGCGGCCCAAAACAGCGAGATCCGCTTTTTGGGCGTGCCCAAAACGATCGACAACGACCTGGTGGGCACCGACCACACGCCGGGCTACGGCAGCGCGGCCAAGTACATTGCCACCATTTTGAAAGAAGTGATCTGCGACGCCAGCGTGTACGACATCCGCAGCGTGACGGTGGCCGAGATCATGGGCCGCCACACCGGCTGGCTGGCCGCGGCCGCCAGCCTTTCGGCCGGCAGCGACTGCGAAGGGCCGGACATCGTCCTGCTGCCCGAAAGCGTGTTCGACACGGATATGTTCCTGCAGCGGGTGGCCGAGCTGGCCGCGCGGCGGCACAACGTGATCATTGCCGCCAGCGAGGGCGTAAAGGACCGGGACGGCACCTTTTTGTGCGACCTGGTCAGCACGGCCGGCCAGCTGGACGCCTTTGGCCACAAGGCGGTGCTGTCCGGCACCAGCCGCTACCTGGCCGACCTGATCCGCGTGAGGCTGGGCTGCAAGACCCGCGCCATCGAGTTTTCGACCTTGCAGCGGTGCGCTTCGCACCTGGCGAGCCGCACCGACATCACCGAGGCCGACCAGGTGGGCGGCGCGGCGGCCGAAGCCGCTTTCCGCGGCGAGACCGGCAAGATGTGCGGCATCCGGCGCATCTCCGACCTGCCCTACCGCACCGAGACCGAACTGGTGGACGTGGCCGCCGTGGCCAACCGCGAAAAAGCGGTGCCGCTGGAGTGGATCACGCCGGACGGTATGCACCTGAACGCCGCGTTCGAGCGCTACGCCCGCCCGCTGATCCAGGCGGAGCTGACGCCCATCTACATCAACGGCACGCCGCAGCACATCCACCTGAAAACCGAATAACGGCAGCAAAACGCGCCGCCCCCTCGCCTGCAAACGGGCGTGGGGCGGCGCGTTTTTTGTTTTGGCGGGTCTTGCGCGGGGGCGCTCAGGCGTAGAGCAGCCAGAAATAGATGTACGCCGGGATGACGGCGGCCAGGGTGAACGGGATACCGATGCGGCAGAAATCGCCGGTCTTGACCTCGTGGCCTTCGCGCCGCAGGATGCCGATGCCGGTGATGTTGGCCGAAGCGCCGATGGGCGTGCAGTTGCCGCCCAAAGTAGCGCCGGAAAGCAGGCCGAAGTAGAGCAGCGTGGGGTCGATGCCCAGCGTGGAGGCCAGGCCGGTGACGACCGGCAGCATGGTGGCCACATAGGGGATGTTATCGATAAAGGCGGAGAACAGCACCGAAGCCCACACGATGACCGTATAGATGACGAACACGTTGCCGCCGCCCATGCGCGCCAGCAGGCCGGCCGCCGCATCGACCACGCCCATGTGGGTGATGCCGCCGATGACCAGGAACAGGCCGAACAGCAGGCCGATGGTCTCAAAGTCGATGGCCTTGATGGGGCCCAGGAACGCCTGCTTGCTGCGAGTGCGCACAAACGAGTAGACCATGCCGACGACGAACAGCGTGCAGCAGATCAGTCCGTTGGTGATGTCCGGCTTGACCGGGATGAACGAAGCCGAGATGAGCAACGCGATCATGCCCACCAGCAGCACGGTGGGCACATAGTCGGTGACCGGGGTCAGTTCGCTTTTCTGCTCGATGGGGTTCTTCTCCTTGCGGAACAGCCAGGCCAGGATCAGCGCCGAGGCCACCGCGCCCAGCTCCACCGCGAAGAAGATGCCCGGGCGGCCCTTGTACCAGAAGAAGTCCAGAAAGCTCATGTTGGCGTAGGAGCCGAGCATGATGGCCGTGGTGTCGCCCACCAGCGTGGCCGCGCCCCGCAGGTTGGAGGAAACGGCGATGCCGATGATGAACGGCACGGGGTTGGTGTTGAGCTTTTTGCAGATGGCCAGCGCGACCGGCGCGACCATGAGCACGGTGGCCACGTTATCGACAAACGCCGAAATGATGCCGGCGAACAGCGCCAGCGCCACGGCGGCCATCTGCACGTTGGGCACCTTTTGCATGATCATATCGGCCAGGCGGGCGGGCATACGGCTGTCGATGAACAGCTGTACCAGGCCCATGGTGCCTGCGATCATCAGCAGCACGTTCCAGTCGATCGCGCCGAAGATCTGGCCAAGCGGCAGCATACCGGTGGCGATAAAGATCACCGCCGACCCCAGCGCGATGTAGGGGCGGTACTTGCTGAACATGAGCATCAGCACATAGGTGACGGCAAACAGGATCAGGGCGTAAACCATATACATACCAGCCTTCCGTATAAATCGTTGCCCATAATTATACAACAGACCGGGCAAAAATGCAATGCAGGGCCGGGGTTCAGGCGGCGGCGATGTAGGTCTGCACAATGACCTTCAGGCAGCGCGCCCGGGGATTTCATGCGCGCCGGGCGGCACGGCAGACAAAAGGAGGGTCTGTTTATGGAGCGAATGGTTTTGCGGCAGCGGTTGGTTTTGGCGGCCGGCACCGCCGCCCTGCTGGCGTTGGCCGCCTGCGGCGCCAAAGCGCCCCCGGTGGTGACCGAGACGAACACCACCTTTTATGCGGCGGGCGGCAGCGTGACCGCCACGCAGCGCACCGCCTACACCTACGACGAGTACGGCAACCAGCTGACCTACCGCCGGGCGGAGGACGGCGTTCTGGTGGAGGAATCGGTCTCCACCGTGCTGCCGCTGGCCGAAGCGCTGGCCCGGCAGGCGGGCGAAGCGTAAAAAATGCAGCAAAAAACAGCCGCTCCCGGCCGGGGGCGGCTGTTTTTGGTGACGATGGGATACTTGGTTTGAAAGCGGCGATCAGGCTTCGGCCTTGGCCGGGGCGGTCTCGCTGTCTTTCTTGGCGGCCGCGTAGGCGCGCACCGAGCTGACCACGATGGTCACGCCCAGGGCGATGAGCAGCACGGCGATGATGAGCTGCAGGCCTTCGACCCAGAAGGTGCCGCTGCCGGCCTGGAACGCCTGGATCATGGCGATCAGGCGCTGGACCAGGGCGGTAAAGGTGACGCAGAGCATGATGATGAGCGGCGGGAACAGCATCTTGTTGCTGCGGCCGGTCACTTTCAGGAACACGCACAGCGTGGCCAGCACCAGGGCGGACAGCAGCTGGTTGGCGGAGCCGAACAGCGGCCAGATGTTGGAGTAGCCGATCTTGGCCAGGATAAAGCCGTAGATCAGGGTGATGATGGTGGACACGTAGGTGTTGCACAGGAACTTGCGCCAGGGCGCGGCGCTGCGCATATCATCCACGCTGAACAGCTCCTGCCAGCTCATGCGGCCGATGCGGGAGACGGCGTCCAGGCTGGTGAGCGCCAGGGCGGAGACGCACATGGTCATAAAGCTCTGGGCCACATAGACGGGCACGCCGAACATTTCGAAGAAGCCGGCCACACCGGCGGAGAAAATCTGGAACGGGGTGCCGGCGGCCGGGGTGCCGTCCGCCGCGGCAGCCGCGCCGGCCACGCACAGGGCCAGGATGGCCAGCAGGCTTTCGGTGACCATGGCGCCGTAGCCGACCTTGAGCATATCCTTTTCGTTCTCCACCGTCTTGGAGGACGTGCTGCTGGAGACCAGGCTGTGGAAGCCGGAGACCGCGCCGCAGGCCACGGTGACGAACGGGATGGGGAACAAATCGCCCAGGCTTTCGTTATGGAAGCCGGTGTACATGGGCAGGTTCATGGTGGGGTGCGCGATCAGGATGCCGACGACGGCGCCCGCGATCATGCCCACGAACATAAAGGTGGGCATGGCGTCGCGCGGCTGTTTGAGCAGCCACATCGGCAGCACGGCGGTGAAGAAGATGTAGACAAAGGTG
>CALWNS010000012.1 GCA_944382805.1 uncultured Gemmiger sp.
AGGCCGGCGTCGGGTTCCTGGTCGTAGATGGTGTCGATCTTGACGCCGGCGTCGGCCAGCACGCTCTCGGCCACGTCGTTGAGGCCGAGGTTGAACAGGCTGGTGCGCAGGCTGCGGCCCATCAGGAACTCCATGCAGAGGTAGTAGACCTGCTTTTTCCCCTCGCCCAGGACTTTGGACTGGAACTTTTTCTGCCGGTCCGACATGAGCTGGCGGGTGATGGACGCCAGGCAGCGGTAGATCTGGTCGGCCGAGGCAGCCTCCAACGTGACGTTGCACTCGCTCATCAGGGTGTCTTTGAGCATCTTCTCGAATTCACGCTTGGTGTACTTCAAACTGATTCTCTCCTTACGAATAGGTTTGTATAACGGGCCGCCGCGCCGGCGGCCTTGGTGACAGAAAACAAGGGCTTTGCAAAGAGCCCCTATAGATTATAGCCAAAATGGAACGGTTGCGCAAGGGAATTTTACCGCTTTACAAGCTTTTTTATACTTTTCTACAAAAAGGGCTTTTGCCGGGGGGTGTTTTGTATTATAATATGGGTAAGATTTTTTGGCCGCGGCCCCCTGCGCCGGGCCAACATTGAACACAATGCGGGAAGGAGCACAATTTTTATGGGAGTCGCAACCTCAAAAGTGCGTCTGAACATCTGCGGGTCCAGTTATGTCGTCAACACCACCGAGAGTGAAGATTATATGCAGAACCTGGCCGACCGGCTGAACCTGGATATGAACGAGCTGATGACCTCCTCCAATTCCATCTCCATCACGACGGCCGCCATCATGACGGCGCTGAACTACCGCGACGAGCTGGAAAAAGCCAGCGGCAGCGCCGACAACATGCGCCGCCAGATCAAAGACTACCTCGAGGACGCCGCCAGCGCCAAGATGGCCGCCGAGGAAGTCCGGCGCGAGAACGCCTCGCTCAAGCGCCGCATCGACGACCTGGAGCGGCGGCTGCGCCGCGCCCAGACCAGCCAGGAGACGCTGTGAGCCGCCCGCTGGAGATCCTGGCCCCCGCGGGCGACCGCGAAATGCTTGGCGCCGCTGTGTTCAGCGGCGCTGATGCTGTTTATTTGGGGCTGAGCGGCTTTAACGCCCGCCGCACGGCGGGCAACTTTACCCCGGACGAACTGTGCGAGGCCGTGGCCTTTTGCCATGCGCGCGGCGTGCGGGTGCATGTGGCGCTGAACACGCTGGTCTATGCGCAGGAGCTGGCCGGCCTGGCCGACGCCGTGCGCGCGGTGGCGCAGGCCGGGGCCGACGCCGTTATTGCCGACGACCTGGCCACTGCGCAGCTGGTCAAGCAGATCGCCCCCACGCTGGCGCTGCACGCCTCGACCCAGATGACCGTGCACACGCCGGCCGGCGCGCAGGAGATGGCCGCGCTGGGGTACGACCGCGTGATCCTGGCGCGGGAGCTGAGTTTGGAGGAGATCCGCGCCGTCTGCGCGGCCAGCCCCATCGAGTGCGAGGTGTTCGTACACGGCGCGCTGTGCATGAGCGTGAGCGGCCAGTGCATGATGAGCGCGTTTTTGGGCGGGCGCAGCGGCAACCGCGGCGCCTGCGCCGGGCCCTGCCGCCTGCCGTTTGACGCCACGCCGGGCCTGCGCCCCGGCCAGCCCGGCAAAGCCTGCCATTTGAGCCTGAAAGACATGGACCATATCCCCCACCTGCGCGCGTTGATGGACGCCGGGGTGGCCAGCGTCAAGATCGAAGGGCGGCTGCGCACGCCGGAGTATGCAGCCGCCGTCGTCACGGCCTGCCGCGCCGCGCGCGACGGGCTGCCCTATGACGAAGCGCTGGTGCGGGATATTTTTTCCCGTTCCGGTTTTACCGACGGCTACCTGACCGGCCAAACCGACGGGTCGATGTTCGGCGTGCGCACCGAGGCCGACGCCGCCGCCACCCGCGCCGCCACACCCAAAGCGCGGGAGCTGTTCCGGCGGGAGCTCTGCCGCATCCCGGTGCAGTTCGAGGCCGCGTTTACGGCGGATGGCGTACAGCTGACCGCCGCCGATGCCGAGGGACACGAAGCTGCCGCCCACAGCAGTGAAGCGCCGCAGCCCGCGCAGAAAGACCCCGTCCCCGGCATCGAGCGGGCGCTGGGCAAGACCGGCGGCACGCCGTTTTTGTGCGCCGGCGTCACGGTGCGCGGCATGCCGGGCTTTTTGCCCGGCAGCGTGTGGAACGAGCTGCGCCGCCAAACGCTGGATGCGCTGCTGCAACGGCGCGCGGCTCCTGCGCCGCACACCGTGCAGCCCTGGACGCCGCCGGCGTACCCGGCGCACCCGGCCGGCAGAACGCCGGTTTTGGCCGCAAGGTTCCAGACCGCGGCGCAGTGCCCGCCGGAAAGCGTCGATGCGCTGCGCTGGCTGATCTTTCCGTTGGCGGAAGCCCCGAACGTGCCGGACGCCTGGCGCGCCAAAACGCTGCTGGAGCTGCCGCGCGTGATGTTCGGCCGCGCCGAGACCGCCGTAGCCGCCGCGCTGGCCCGCTGGCAGGGCGCCGGTTTTGCCGGGGCGGTCGCCAACAACGCCGCCCACCTGCGGCTGGCCCAAACCTGGCCGCTGTACGGCGGGCTGGGGCTGAACATCACCAACCCGCTCTCCGCCGCGCGCTGCGCCGAGCTGGGTCTGCGCGGGCTGCTGGTACACCCCGAGACCTCGCTGCGCGCCATGCAGGCCGTGGCCCCGCAACAGGACGGCGCGCCGCTGCCCACAGCCGCGCTGTGCTACGGGCATATGCCGCTGATGCTGACGCGCGCCTGCCCGCTGCGCA
>CALWNS010000013.1 GCA_944382805.1 uncultured Gemmiger sp.
CTGCTGACCGGCGTGTACCGGGGCGCGGACGCCCCCGAACTTGCCGACCGGCGGGTGACCGTCGCCTGGCAGGAGATCACGGTGCGCAGCGGCGCTTCCGTGACCTTTACCGACCTGCCCGCCGACCTGCTGTCCGCTTACAGCGACCTGCGCCTGACCGCCATGCCGGCGGCCTCCGGCCTGGGGCCGGTGTACACCGGGCGCGAAGCGGACTGGCAGGAGGCGCTGGCCGCGCAGAGCGGCTACGAGTTCTACCGCACGGCGCAGGGCGGCTGGGCCGCCCGCCTGAGCGCGCCCTGGGCCGCGGTGCAGGCCGGCAGCTACGACAGCGCCGTGATCTGCGATGCCGCGCTGGGCTGGACCATCCTGCCCGCGCCCACCGCGCTGGCTGTCTCGGAGCCGGAATTCCGCCAAAACCGGATGTACTATACCTTTACCTGGCAGGGCGAGCCGGGCGCCGACTACGCCTATACGCTCACCGGCAGTGACGGAGCCGACATTGACCTGAGCGGGGCCGAATACACGGCCGAGGGCGGCCGCTGCAGCCTGACCGTCTGCGCCGACGGCTGGACCTACGGCGAGGTAACGCTCACCGTCGGCCGCCGCGGCCAGGCGGAGGGCGAAATCGGCGCGGCGGCGCAGGCGACCTTTGCGGTGCGCCAGCGCCTGCCCCAGCCGGGCCAGCCCGTGCTGACCATCGCTGATACCAGCCAGCACGCCGACCTGCGCTACAACGTGAGCTGGCCGGCCGTGCAGGCGCCGGAGGGCGTACTGGCCGGCTACGAGCTGTGGGCCGTGCCGCAGGACGGCCAGGCCCGCCTGCTGGCCACCACCACCGCAGCCACCGCCACGGTGGACCTGGAGGAATACGCCGCCCAGACGGTCGAGTTCTATCTGGTGGCCCTGGCCGCCGCGGGCAGCGGCTACGAGCGCAGCCACATCGGCCTGACCACCGCGCTGGCGGTGCCGGAACGCTACGCCGCGCCGACCGTTGCCGCCGCCGAACTGTTCTATACGCCCGCCGCCGATGCCGACGGCGTGCCGCAGCCCGGCCAGGCCGCGCTGGAAACGCTGCAAAACGGCCTGACCGTGCGCCTGACGCTGGCCGAAGGCGCGGACCTGAACGGCAACTACCTGCTGACCGGCTACTTCTTTGACACCGAGGCCGAGGCCCGGGCGGCCATTGCGGCCGACGCCTGGCCCGAAACGCCGGACTACGGCGGCGCGGGCGGCACGGTGATGACGGCCGAAAACGGCCGGCTGACGCTGACGCTGGCCGACCTGCCGGCCGACTGCGCCGGCCGCTACCTGGCCGTGCGGCTGCGCGCCGCGCCCATTGCGGGCGTAAGCTCCGCCTGGGCGGCTGCGCCCGATGTGCTGGCGCTGCCGCAGGTGCGCCTGGCCGCGCCCGCCACGGCGCTGGTCACGGCCGCCGAGGAGCTGGAACTGGAACTGTACCGCAGCCTGGCGCAGCCCCTGCCCGACGACACCGTGACCGCCAACGTGCCGCTGTACGCGGTGGAATGGCAGGCCGTGCCGCTGGCCGAAGGCTATACGCTGACCTGGGAGGGCCTGGCCGCCGACGGCGAGACCCCCGCCGCCTATACCGTCACCCTGGCCACCGCGCCCGCGGATCTCGTGGGCGAGGACGGCGTGGTAGAGGTCCCGGCCGGCAGCATTACCGCCGTAACCGCCACACTGACGCTGGCCGATGGCAGTACATACGCCTACGCCCTGCCGGCCGGTGCGGACGGCCGCTGGGACCTGACCACGGCCCCGGTGTTGGGCGCGGACGGCCGCCCGCAGACGGACGAGACCGGCGCGCCGGTCCTGCAAACCGCGCCGCTGCGGCTGACCGGCCGCTACCTGACCGAAAACGGCGAAACGATGACCTACCTGTGGCAGGCCGCGCCGCTGCTTTCGGCCGTGCAGGCCGAGGACGGCAGCCTGGTCTACCGCCTGCTGCTGCCGGATAACGCCGGCCGCATCGGCACGCTGGAACAAAACCTGCACGAAAGCACCGCCCGCGTGACCGTGACGGCGCTGGGCCGGGCGCAGACCGCCACCCTGGATTCGCTGCCCGCCACCCAGCCGGTACACGCGCCGGCCGGCTGACGCGCGGCAAAAACACAACACCCGGAAAGGAGGGAACGGCGATGCAACGCCCTGCCACCGTGCTGCGCAGCCAAAGCGGCGCCGCCATGATCGTGGCGCTGTGCCTGGGGGCCGTGCTGATGGCGCTTTCGGCCGCGCTGCTGTATGCGGCTTCGCAGCTGGGGGCTTCGGCCGCGCAGCTGCTGCCGCAGGAACAGGCCTACCAGCTGGCGCGCACCTTCTCCGACCGGCTGGACGCCGACCTGTGTGCCGAGGAGCCGACCTCCGTCCAGACCTTTTTGAGCGAGAGCTTTTTGCAGGACCAGTACGCCGATGGGCTGGACTATGCCTTTACCGCGGCTGACTCGGCGCCGCAGGACGACTACGGCCAGCTGCGCGTGACCCTGCGGCGGCAGCTGATCGCCGCGGAAAACGAGCGCAGCTGGTACCCGGAGGAGGGCTACACGGCGGAAACGCTGACCAACCAGATGGACACCTTCCAGCACCCGGCCAGCGATTTTGCCGATTACCGCATCGATGTGACCGTGACGGCCGTGACCGGCGACGCCGAATTTTCTTATACGCAGCGCTACGAGCGGCAGGCCGGCTTCCGCGTGATCTATACGCTGGGCGGGCAGGACTATTACCGCAAAGCGGAAACGCTGCAATTTTACCCGCTTACCGACCCGGAACTGGCCGGCCCGGCCGCGCTGACGCTGGAGGAGGACGACCTGCCCGGCCTGGGGCGCATCACGGCCCGCTATGACCTGGAACACCCGGTGGGCGAGAGCCGCTACCGCAACCTGATCGAAAGGGGGAACTGAGATGCTGCACCGCTGCCGCGCCATCCTGCGCAGCCGCCGCGGCGAGACACTGGTGGAAGTGCTGGTGGCCTTCGTTTTGCTGCTGCTGTTCATCTCGGCGTTCGGGGCGTCGCTGCGGGCCTCCGGCCTGCTGCAGCGCCGGGCCGCCGCCAGCCGCGCCGCCGCCGTTGCCCTGACCGAACAGCTGCGCCCCGCCACCGGCGGGCAGCCGGCGGCCGCCGCGGACGGCAGCGCCAACTACACCTTCCGCAGCGAGGCCGGCTACACCGCCTTTACGGTGGAAAGGGTGGAGCGCCAGACCGTCACCGTCGGGGACGGCGCGGCGAGCTATACCTTCCGCCAGTTCGCCGCCCCCGCCGGGGAGGAGGACGCGCCATGAAAATACCGCCCGCTCTGCTGCGCAGCCGGCGCGGGGCCACGCTGGTCGAACTGACGGTCTGCCTGGCGCTGCTGGGGCTGTTCAGCGTGGCCGCCGTGGCGCTTGTGCGCCCCTTTGCCGAACAGTTCACCCGCCTGCAGCGGCTTTCCCGCGCGCAGATGATCGCCGACACGATCGTGGAGGAGCTGCGCGCCGACCTGCTGTATGCCGAAGGCACGCTGCGCCTGGCCGACGCCGCCGCGGACGGCGGCGACCCCGCCGGGGTGTTCGGGCCTTCCGGCTCGCAGCAGGCAGAAGGCTACGGCCAGGGCACGACCGGTTCGGCGGTCGAGTGCATGACCTCCGGCAACTTTTACCTGCTGCTGGACGCCGGCGCCGTGCCCGAAACCGTTGTGCTGCGCGAATACGAACAGCCGGACGGCACGCTGGCGCAGGAGCGCATCACCTGGCCGGCCCGCAGCGCCGGCACGCTGCACAAGCGCTACTACAGCGCCGCTTCGGCCGCCGAAAACGCCGGCCAGGCCTACACCTATACCTACCGCCAAAGCGGCGAGGGCGGGCCGTACTACACGGCCTACGGCTATGCCGACGCCTACGCCGATGCGTTTTACATGGGCGACGCCGTGGCGCTGCAGTTCACCGTGCAGGGGTTCGAGACCGATGCGCAGGGCCGCGTGCGGGTGACCTCGCTTGCCGCCGAAGTTTCCGTGCGCCGGGCCGACAGCGGCCAGCTGCTGTATACCCGCCGCGCCGTTTTGGATCTGCCCAACCGCCCCGTCCTGCTGCAGGACCCCGGCGACACGCCGGGGCGGGACGGCAGCGCCGCCCCGTAACGCTTGCATGAAACCGTCCGCTTTTTCTGTAAAGGAGGTCCGCTATGTCGCAGCAACCTTGTATCGAAGTCCGCATGATGGGGGATTTTTCCATCACCCGGGAGGGCCGCCCCCTGCTGCAGGCGCTGGGGCAGGACAGCAAGCCGCTGCAGCTGCTGCAATACCTGATGCTCCACGGCGAGCGCACCGTCACGCACGAGGAGCTGATCTCGCATTTCTGGAGCGGCGACGCCGATGCCGAAACTTCGCTGCGCGCCGTGATGCACCGCCTGCGGCGCGTGGCCGCGCAGGAGGAATGCGGGCTGGAAAACTGGATCGCCACCACCCGCGGCTGCTATGCCTGGAACGCCGGGGACACCTGCCGCATCGATGCGTGCGAACTGGAACGCCTGGCCGCCCTGGCAGCCCAGGAGGAAAACGCCGATGCGCGCGACGGGCAGGAGCAGGAGATCGTGCGGCTGTACCGCGGCCGCCTGCTGCCCGGCCTGACCGGCGAACCCTGGGTGGAGCGGCGGCAGCTTTCGCTGCGCACGCAGTACAAAGCCGCGCTGTACCACCAGATCGACCGCAGCAAAGAAAAAGAGGACCCCGCGGCGGTCGAAGCGCTGTGCCGCGGCGGCCTGCAGCTGGACCCGACCGACGAACGCCTGTATATGGAAAGCATCCTGGCGCTGCAGGCGCTGGGCCTCCGCCAGCAGGCCCAGGAACTGGCCGCCCAGGCCAGCGAGCGCGGCTGCCTGTACACCGACGGCCGCAACCCCGCCGCCATCGAGAGCAGCTACTGCCGGATGCGCCAGGCCGAAAGCGGCACTTTCCGCGACCTGGAACACACGGCGGACGCCATCACCCAGGGCGCGGCGGGCAGCGGGGCCTACATTTGCGGCTACGATACGTTTTTGTCCATCAGCCGCGTGCAGCTGCGCACCAGCATCCGCTACAACCAGCCGCTGTTTTTGGCCATCATCCGCCTGATCCCGCCGGCGGCCCGCCCGGCCGCCGGGCGCACCGCGGCGGTCATGCAGGTGCTGGAGGGGGTGCTCACGCGAACCCTGCGCAGCAGCGACGTGGCCGCGCGCTACGACGAAAACAGCTTTGTCCTGCTGCTGAAAGGCACCGAGGACAAGGGCAACAGCCCCATGGAGCGCATCCGCAGCGCCTTTTACCGCACCCCGGCGCACGACGGCTACCTGCTGACCTACCGCCTGCGCACCCCGCGCACCAAGCTGTAAAGCGCGCGGCAAAAAAACAAACGCTGCTGCGCGGTTCGGCCGGCAGACACCAACTTTTTTGCAAAATACGCAAAAAAACGCTTGACAACCCCGGCCCCCGGTGCTATTATATTACTTGCACCTGCGCCGGTAGCTCAGCTGGATAGAGTGTCTGACTACGAATCAGAAGGTCGGGAGTTCGAGTCTCTTCCGGCGCACCAAAACAGACGGCAGAACACAGCTTCTGCCGTCTGTTTTATTTTTTGTATCGCGTCCCACACGGCTGACCGTTATGACCCGTTATAAAAGGAGAGCCCTTATGCTGACCGCCGAAACGACCGACGCCTATATCTCCATCCTGCGCGAAGAGCTGGTGCCCGCCACCGGCTGCACCGAGCCGATCGCGCTGGCCTACGCCGCCGCGCGGCTGCGCACGCTGCTGGGCGCTGCGCCGGCGCGCATCGAGGCCGATATTTCCGGCAACATCATCAAAAACGTCAAGAGCGTCGTGGTGCCCAACACCGGCGGGCGCAAGGGCATCGCGGCCGCCATTGCCGCCGGCATCGTGGCCGGGGACGCCGCGCGGGAGCTGCAGGTCATTGCCGATGTGCCCGCCGGCCGCCACGCCGCCATCGGGGCGTATGCCGATGCCACGCCCATCGAGATCCGCTGCGCCGACACCACCCGCCTGCTGGACATCCGCCTGACCGGCTTTGCCGGGGCGCACACCGCCACGGTGCAGATCGCCAACAGCCACACAAACATCGTGTTCGAGAGCCGGGACGGCGAAACGCTGCGGCAAAAGCCGTTCACCGATTCGCCGGAGGATAACCTGACCGAAAAAAGCGTTTTGAACGTAGCGGATATTCTGGAATTTGCCGACACGGTGGACCTTGCCCGCGTGCAGGACCTGCTCGAAGCGCAGCTTTCCTGCAACCTGGCCATTGCGCAGGAGGGGCTTGCCCACCCCTGGGGCGCGCAGGTCGGGGCCATTTTGCTGGCCGAAACGCCGGACCCCGACGCTAAGACCGAAGCCAAGGCCTGGGCGGCCGCCGGCAGCGATGCGCGCATGAGCGGCTGCGAGATGCCGGTCGTGATCCTGTCCGGCTCGGGCAACCAGGGCATTACGGCTTCGGTGCCGGTGGCGCGCTACGCGCAGCGCCTGGGCGCCGCGCGCGAAAAGCTGTACCGCGCGCTGCTTGTCAGCAACCTGGTCACCATCGAGCAGAAAAGCGGCATCGGCCGGCTTTCGGCCTACTGCGGCGCGGTCAGCGCCGGCGTGGGCGCGGGGGCGGGCATCGCCTACCTGCTGGACGGCGGCTACGAGGCCATCGCCCACACCGTGGTCAACGCGGTGGCGATCCTGAGCGGTACCATCTGCGACGGGGCCAAGCCCTCCTGCGCGGCCAAGATCGCCGCCAGCGTGGACGCGGGCATCCTGGGCTACCAGATGTACAAGCACCGCCGCGAGTTCAAGGGCGGCGAGGGCATCGTGACCAAAGGCGTGGACAACACCATCCGCAACATCGGCATCCTGGCCAGCGAGGGAATGCGCGAGACCGACCGCACAATCCTGTCCATCATGACCCGCCCGTGCGATTGACGGCCGCCGCCCGCGCGCCGGGCGTGTGCCTGTAAAAGCGCCAGCGGGCGCGCCGCCAAGCAAAATGGCGGCGTGCCCGCTGGCGCTTTGCTTTTTTTGGCGGCCGTGTAAGAAATGGCGGCCGCGCGCCGTCTGGGTAGATGGAAGCTTCCCCAAGAAAAAACGACAAGGAGGCGATTCTGTGGAGGACAAAGAATTGCTGCGCCTGCTTCTGCGTGACCCGGATGCCGGTCTGCGCGCCGCCATGCAGGTATATGCCCCGCTGGTGAAGGCGGTGCTTGTGCGCATCCTGCCGCGCGATGCCCGCGAAGTGGAGGAAGCCGTGGCCGATGTGTTCGTAGCGCTGTGGCGCAACGCGGCGCAGTTGGAGCGCGAAGCCGCCCCGCTGCGCGGCTGGCTGGCCGTGACCGCACGCAATATGGGCATCGACCGCTACCGCGCACTGCGCCGGCAGAAGGTGCTTTCGCTGGATGACGGCCTGGGCGAGACGCTGGCAGACGTGGCCGATTTTGAGCGCCCCGGCAGCGAGGCCGGCGACCTGGTCGGCGCATTGGTGGCCGCGATGGATCCGCCGGATCGTGAGATTTTCCTGCGAAAGTACTATCTGATGCAGCCGGCCCGAGAGATCGCGGCGGCCCTGGGGTTGAGCGAGGGCGCCGTAAACACCCGCCTGTGCCGCGGCCGGCAACGCCTGCGCCGCGCCCTGCAAGAGAAAGGAGTACACAGCCATGCGGAATAAATACGAATACGATGCGGACCTTTTGCGCGAACTGGACGCGCTGGAACTGCCCGCCGCCCCGCTGAACGGGGCCGAGTTCGACCGCGTTCTAACAAGGGCGCGCGCCGCCCTGCCGCAGGCCCAGGCGCCCGTCCGCCCGGCGCGCCGCCCGCTGCGCGTGCTGGGCCGCTTGGGGGCCGGCCTGGCTGCCTGCGCGGTGCTTTTATGCGGCGTGAACGCCGCCGCCCCCGCCCTGGCCGAGGAACTGCCGCTGGTGGGCGGGGCGTTTGCCTGGGCCAACCGCAACCTGAACGTGCGGATGCGCAGCGAACAGCTGGACGACTATGCCCGGGATATCGACGCTCCCGCTGTGGCCGATCCTGCCGCGCCCTACGCAGTGAGCCTTTCGCAGGCGTACTTTGACGGCGAGTGGCTGCGCCTGAGCGTGGTGCTGGAGGCTGGCGACAACAGCCTGGCCGACTTTGACGAGATCATGCCCATCCGCCCCGAACAGCGCGCCGACCCCACTGCCTGGCCCGCGGACCGGGCCGGTTACGGCGACCTTCTGCTGGCGGACGGCAGCCTGCTGGGCAATGAGGGCCTGCCTGCCTTTACCCGCCGGAACGAAAACACCTTTGTGCTGGCGCTGAACTATCCGGTCTTTTTGCAGCCCGACCCCGAAGCCCTGGCCGGGCAGGAAGTGACGCTGGAACTGCGCGACCTGGTGGCCTACACGGTGGAAAACATTGTGAACGACTATGACGAAAACGGCGTAGG
>CALWNS010000014.1 GCA_944382805.1 uncultured Gemmiger sp.
TCGCGGCCATATCAAGCGCCAGCACCCGCTTGCCGCGCAGGCTTTCGGTCACCTGGTCTGCCGCAATGCGCTGGGCCAGCGCTTCGGCCAGCGCGCTTTTGCCCACGCCCGGTTCTCCCAGCAGGCAGGGGTTGTTTTTCTGGCGGCGGCACAGGATCTCGATCATGCGTTCCAGTTCGCGGTCGCGGCACAGCACCGGGTCCAGCCGGCCCTCCTGCGCCAGGCGGGTCAGGTCGCGGCCGTATTTTTCGCTGGGCTTGCCGCTGCGGGCCGTGCTCATGCGCGGCGCGGCCGGCAGCACCAGCTGGCCGGAAAGCTGGCGGCACTCCCGCGCGGCCTGCGGCACCTCCACCCCCAGGCCGGCCAGCCAGACGCTGGCGGTGCAGGCGCAGTCCTCCAGCATGGCGCACAGCAGGTGTTCGTTGCCGGCGCGGGCGCTGCGTGCCGCGTGCGCGCCCAGCACGGCAAATTCCAGCGTTTTGCGGCTTTCGGGCGCCAGGTCCTGCCGGGTCAGGCGCAGCGGGCGGCTTTGGCCCGCGCGCTGGTCGCTGCAGGGCTGCAGGGCGCTTTCGGTAATGTTTTTGCGGTGCAGGAAGTCCGCCGCCGGCCCCTGCGCGGTTTGCAGCATGGCCAGCAGGATGTGGCCGGTATCGGCGGCGCGGCAGCCCTGCTGCCCGGCCAGCGTCAGCGCCCGGCCGATCGTTCTGGCCGCGGGCCAGGAAAGGCCCTTTTGAAAGTACAGCATCTGGTTCTCCTCCTGTATGCCGTGTACGGCGTACAAAACCAGTATAGGCGGGCGTGGGGCAAATAATCATCGAAACCGGGCTAAAACGCTGACAAAACCTGCGCCGTATGCTATAATATAAAACGACTTTCCGCTTTGGGCGGGAACACACAGGAGGAGGATGCCTATGCGCAGGCTGCTGCGTTATTTGAAAGGGTACGAAAAGGAGACCGTGCTGGCCCCGCTGTTCAAAATGCTGGAGGCCTGCTTTGAACTGCTGGTGCCGCTGGTGGTGGCCGCTTTGGTGGATACCGGCATCGCCAACGCCGACGCGCCGTTTATCTGGGGGCAGTTCGGCATTCTGGTGCTGCTGGCCGCCGTTGGGCTTGTTTCCAGCGTGACTGCGCAGTATTTTGCGGCGCGCAGCGCGCTGGGCTACGGCACGGCGCTGCGGCGGGACCTGTTCCACCATATCCAGACGCTCTCCTACAGCGAGCTGGACGGCGTGGGCACGCCGACGCTGGTCACCCGCATGACCAGCGATGTGAACCAGCTGCAAAACGGCGTGAACATGACGCTGCGGCTGCTTTTGCGCTGCCCGTTCATTGTGATCGGCGCGCTTTTGATGTCGCTTTCGATCAGCGTGCGCATGACGCTGTGGTTTTTGGGCGTGACGGCGCTGATCTTGCTGGTCATCGTGCTGGTGATGCGGGTGACGGTGCCGCGCTACCACGCCGCGCAGAATATGCTGGACAAAGTCACGCTGCTCACGCGGGAAAACTATGTGGGCGCGCGCGTGGTGCGGGCGTTCTCCCGCCAGAAGGACGAGATCGACGCCTTTACCGCCACGAACGACGCGCTGAAAAAGGTGCAGACGTCCGCCGGGCGGTTTTCGGCGCTGCTCAACCCGGCCACCTACGTCATCGTCAACCTGGGCATCCTGGCGGTGCTGCTGCGCGGCGGCCAGCTGGTGGACGGCGGCGTGCTGACCCAGGGGCAGATCATTGCGCTGATCAGCTACCTGAACCAGATCCTGACCAATTTGCTGCGCGCGGCCGACCTGGTGGTGACCATCACCCGCGCCGTGGCCAGCGGCATCCGCGTGAACGAGCTGCTTACCACCCCCACCACCATGGCCGACCCCGGCACGCCGGAACTGGCCGCCGCCCCCGGCGCGCCGGCCATCGACTTTGCCGATGTGAGCTTTACCTACCGCGGCGCGGGCGCGCCGAGTTTGCAAGGCATCGGCTTTACGGCGGCGCCGGGGCAGACGATCGGCGTGATCGGCGGCACCGGCAGCGGCAAGACCACGCTGGTGGACCTGATCGCCCGCTTTTACGATGCGGGCGCGGGCCGCGTGCAGCTGTTCGGCCATGATGTAAAAGAGTATTCGTTCGCCCAGCTGCGGCGGCTGGTGGGCATCGTGCCGCAGCGGGCGGTGCTGTTCACCGGCACCATCCGCGACAATATGCGCTGGGCCTGCCCCGACGCCACCGACGAGCAGATCTGGGCGGCGCTGAAGATCGCCCAGGCGGACGAGTTCGTGCGCGGCAAGCCGAGCGGGCTGGACGAGCCGGTGGAAACGGCCGGGCGCAACTTTTCCGGCGGGCAGCGCCAGCGCCTGACCATTGCCCGCGCGCTGGTGCCGCGCCCCGCGGTGCTGATCCTGGACGACAGTTCCAGCGCGCTGGACTTTGCCACCGACGCCGCGCTGCGCCGTGCCCTGCGGCAGGACACGGCCGGCATGACGGTGGTGATCGTGTCCCAGCGGGCGGCCGCCGTGCAGCGCGCCGACAAGATCCTGGTATTGGACGACGGCGAGCTGGTGGGCTGCGGCGCCCACGCCGAACTGCTGGCGCAGTGCCCGGTGTACAAAGAGATCTGCCTGAGCCAGCTTTCCCGCGAGGAGGTGGAGAAAACGCTATGAGCAAGCAAAACAAAACCTCCGCCCGCCCGGATACGCTGCGGCGGGTGCTGGGGCTGATCGCCCCGTACCGCGGGCTGGTGGCGCTTTCGCTGCTGCTGGCTGCCGTGACCGTGGTGGCCACGCTGTATGTGCCGGTGCTGACCGGCGACGGCGTGGACCTGATCTTAGGCCCCGGGCAGGTGGATTTTGCCGCCCTGGGCGCGCTGGCCGTGCGGCTGGCGCTGATCGTGGCCGGCACCGCGCTGTGCCAGTGGCTGATGAACGTCATCAACAACCGCATCACCTTCCAGGTGGTGCGCGACATCCGCGTACACGCTTTCAGCCATATGGAACAGCTGCCGCTAAGCTACATCGACGCGCACCGCCCCGGCGAGGCCATCAGCCGCCTGACCACCGATGTGGAGCAGTTTTCCGACGGTTTGCTGATGGGCTTTACCCAGCTGTTTACCGGCGTGCTGACCATTGTGGTCACGCTGGGCTTTATGCTTTCGATCGACTGGCGCATCACGCTGGTGGTGGTGGTCCTGACGCCGCTTTCCATCTTTGTGGCCAAGTTCATTGCCGAACACACCTACTCGATGTTCCGCGTGCAGAGCGATACCCGCGCCGAGATGACCGGCCTGGTGGAGGAGCTGGTGGGCAACGAACACCTGGTGCGCGCCTTTGCCTACGAGAGCCGGGCCGAAGAGCGGTTCGAGCGCATCAACCTGGACCTGCAGCGCTGCGGCGTGCGGGCCACCTTCTTTTCCTCGCTGACCAACCCCTGCACGCGGTCGGTGAACTCGGTGGTCTACGCGGCGGTGGGCGTGCTGGGCGCGCTGATCGCCATTGGCGGGGGCGGCATCACGGCGGGCAGCCTTTCGGCCCTTTTGCAGTACGCCAACCAGTATACCAAGCCGTTCAACGATATTTCCAGCGTGATGACCGAGCTGCAGAACGCAATGGCCTGCGCGCAGCGGGTGTTCGACCTGATCGACGAGGAGCCGATCCGCCCCGATGCGCCCAACGCCGCCGTGCTGCCGCAGGGCGCAGGCCGCGTGGCGTTTGAGCACGTGCGGTTCCGCTACGACCCGCAGGTGCCGCTGATCGAGGATATGAACCTGCGGGTATGGCCGGGGCAGCGCATTGCGCTGGTCGGCCCCACCGGCTGCGGCAAGACCACGCTGGTCAACCTGCTGATGCGGTTTTACGAGATCGACGGCGGCGCGCTGCTGGTGGACGACCGCCCGCTGGACAGCGTGACGCGGGATTCGCTGCGGGCCAACCTGGGCATGGTGCTGCAGGAGACCTGGCTGAAATGCGGCACGGTGGCCGAGAACATCGCCTACGGCAAGCCGGACGCCACCCGCAAGGAGATCGAAGCGGCGGCCCGCCAGGCCCGCGCGCACAGCTTTATCACCCGCCTGCCGCAGGGGTACGACACCCTGATCGCAGAGGACGGCGGCAACCTGAGCGCCGGGCAGCGCCAGCTGCTGTGCATTGCGCGCGTGATGCTGCGCCGCCCGCCCATCCTGATCCTGGACGAAGCGACCAGTTCCATCGACACCCGCACCGAAGTGCTGGTGCAGGCCGCGTTTGACGAACTGATGCGCGGGCGCACGAGCTTTATTGTGGCGCACCGGCTTTCCACCATCAAAAACGCCGACCGCATCCTGGTGATGCGCGCCGGCAGCATTGTGGAAAGCGGCGCCCACGACGAGCTGCTGGCCCGGGGCGGGTTCTATGCCAAACTGTACGAAAGCCAGTTTGCGCAGGTATAACAAAACGAGAGGGGTACGGAAAATGAGCCAAACGAGCATCCCGCAGGGCTACAAAAGCCTGCTGGGCCTGTACGACACACAGAAAGCCATCGGCCTGATCAAGACCATTTTTCAGGAAAAGCTGTGCGCGGCGCTGCACCTGAAACGGGTGACCGCCCCGCTGTTCGTGGAGCACGGCAGCGGCCTGAACGACGACCTGAACGGCGTGGAGCGCCCGGTGCGCTTTGACGTGCCCTGCCTTTCCGGCGACGCCGAGGTGGTACACAGCCTGGCCAAATGGAAGCGCTATGCACTGTACAAGTACGGGTTCCGCCCCGGGCAGGGCATCGTGTGCGACATGAACGCCATCCGCCGCGACGAGGAACCGGACAACCTGCACAGCATCTATGTGGACCAGTGGGACTGGGAGCGGGTCATCACCGCCCGCCAGCGCACGCTGCCGTTCCTGAAAGACACCGTGCGGGACATCGTGGACGCGGTGTGCGCCACGGCCGATGAGCTGCGCTGGAAGTTCCCGGAGTTAAAGCGCGTGCGCCTGGGGCGCGAGGTCACCTTTGTCACCACGCAGGAACTGGAGGACCTCTACCCTGCCCTGACGCCCAAGGAGCGCGAAAACGCCTTTGCCAAAGAGCACGGCACCATCTGCCTGCTGCAGATCGGCGGCAAGCTGGCCTCCGGCAAGGCGCACGACGGCCGCGCGCCCGACTATGACGATTGGACGCTGAACTGCGATATTTTGTTCTGGCACCAGCCCCTGGGCTGCGCGCTGGAACTTTCCAGCATGGGCATCCGCGTGGACCAAGCCGCTCTGCGCCGCCAGCTGGCCGAAGCCGGCTGCCCCGAGCGCGCGGAACTGCCGTTCCACAAAATGCTGCTGGCGGGCGAACTGCCGCTGACGATGGGCGGCGGCATCGGCCAGAGCCGGCTGTGTATGCTGCTGCTGGGCAAAGCCCACGTGGGCGAAGTACAGGTGAGCCTGTGGGACCGGGAGACGCGCGCGGCCTGCGAGCAGGCCGGCGTGGTGCTGCTGTGAGCCGCGCCGAACCCCCCGCGCAGCGGCTGGAAGCGTTTGAGGCGATGCTGGCCGCCGTGCAGGCGCAGTACGCCGACACCACCGCCCGCATGGAACAGCTGAAAGCGGCCGGGCGGGTAAAATCCGCCACATACCGCCAGCTGTTTGCCAAAAAGCTGAGCCTGCAGGACGTACTGACCCTGTACGAGGTCTACGGCCTGCTGTGAGCCGCCAAACGACATGAGAAAACCGCCCCGGCGCGAATCTGCGCCGGGGCGGTCTGCTTTGTTTATTTCTGCTTTTGGTTTTTGATGACCTTCAGGCGGCCGAATTCCTCGCGCTCTTTTTCGCTCAGCGCTTCGTCGATCATCTTGGCGGTGGCCTGCATCTGCGGGATCTGCACGTTGCCCAGGGCGTTGGCGCGCTTTTGGGTCTTGCGGATGGCTTCGGCCAGGCGCACCACGCTGGTCTCGACTTCGGCCAGCTCCACGGTCAGGGTCTTGACCTCGTTGAATTTGAGGTAGGCGGCGTCCAGCAGGCCGTTGGTGGATTCCAGCCCGTAGTACAACCCCAGCGGGGCGCTGGGCTTGAGCGTGACGGCGGGCAGTTCCACGCCCATCACGCTGCGGCGGTCCACCTGCAGCCCGTGTTCGACCGGCACGCTGGCCGTAAACTCGCCCACCGACCCCAGCATGATGTTGGCGCGCTGCAAAGCGGCGTAGGCTTCCTGGTAGGCGGCGCTGATCTTATCCTGGATGGCGGCGGCGCGGTCGATCAGGCGCATCATCTCGCGCACCAGGATATTGCGCTTGCGGTCCATCAGCTCATAGCCCTGGGTGGCCAGCGCCAGGCTGCGGCGGGTGGCCATCAGGGTGGATTGTGTGGGAAAAACTTGCTGGGCCATGTTGCCAACCCCCTTGGGAAATCAAATTCGGAATGCGGCGCGGGAAACTGAGGGCGCGCCGCCTTATTTTCCGGCCTGCAGGCGGGCCTTGGCCGGTTCGTAGTACTTGTCCAGCGTGGCGTCGTCGCAGCGGTCCAGCGCCGCGCGCGGCAGGGCGGCCAGCAGCTCCCAGCCCAGGTCCAGCGTCTGGTCCATGGTGCGGTCGGTGTTGCCCTGGCCGATGAACCGCTGTTCGAACGCGCGGCCGAACTGCATGAGCAGCTTATCGTCGGCCGAAAGTTCCTCCTCGCCGATGACGCTGGCCAGCGCCTTGGCGTCCTGCACCTTGGCGTAGCTGGCGAACAGCTGGTTGGACAGCGTGACGTGATCCTCGCGCGTGTAGCCGGCGCCGATGCCGTCCTTCATCAGGCGGGACAGGCTGGGCAGCACCGAGATGGGCGGGTAGACGCCGGTGGCGTCCATGCCGCGGTCCAAAACGATCTGGCCTTCGGTGATATAGCCGGTCAGGTCGGGGATCGGGTGGGTGATATCGTCGTTGGGCATGGTCAGGATGGGGATCTGGGTGACCGAACCCTGGCTGCCCTTGATGATGCCGGCGCGCTCGTACAGGCTCGCCAGGTCGGAATACAGATACCCGGGGAAGCCTTTGCGCGCCGGGATCTCGCCCTTGGAGGAGGAGAACTCGCGCACGGCTTCGCAGTAGCTGGTCATATCGGTCAGGATGACCAGCACGTTCTTGTTAAGGTCAAAGGCCAGGTACTCGGCCACCGTCAGCGCCGCGCGCGGGGTGATGATGCGCTCGATGATGGGGTCGTTGGCCAGGTTGAGCAGCATGACCACGCGGTCCATGGCGTCGGCGCTGACGAAAGAATCGCGGAAATATTCCGCCACATCGTTCTTGACGCCCATGGCGGCAAAAACGATGGCAAAGTCCGACCCGTCCGACACGCTGGCCTGGCGCACGATCTGCACGGCCAGTTCGTTGTGCTTCATGCCGGAGCCGGAGAAGATGGGCAGCTTCTGCCCACGGATCAGCGTCGTCAGGCAGTCGATGGACGAGATGCCGGTGTGGATATAGTTGCGCGGGTAGACGCGGCTGACCGGGTTGATGGGCGCGCCGTTCACATCGCGGCGGGCCACCGGGTAGATATCGCCCAGGCCGTCGATGGGGCGGCCCAGGCCGTCCAGCACGCGGCCCAGCAATTCGGGGCTGAGGTCCACCGTCATGGGGTGGCCGGTCAGCACGGTGCGGGTGTTTTCCAGGCTGAGGCCGTTGGCGCCTTCGAACACCTGGATGACGCAGCGGTCCGCCTCCACCATGACGGTGCGGCCCAGGCGGGTGGAGCCGTCGTCCAGGTGCAGTTCCACCATCTCGTCATAGGTCACGCCGGGCACGCCCTCCAGCACGACCAGCGAACCGTTGATCTGCGAAAGGCCGATATGTTCCAGGATCATTGCGCCGCGCCTCCTTCCTGCGCGCCGGCGGCGGCGAGCTTTGTGTCGATCTCGCTGCGCAGCCGGTCAAAGCCGCTGAGGTCATCGTTGGGGATGTCGTACTTCATGCGCACGAGTTCTTCGAACAGGCCGGTGGCCAGGAGGCGGCTGACCGGCACCTGTTTGGCGACCAGCGCGCTGCAGCGGTCGTAAAGGTACAGGATGATCTCCATCATCTTGAGCTGCTTGTCCAGCGGGACATAGGTATCCACGGCATGGAAAGCGTTCTGCTGCAAAAAGCCCACGCGGATGACGCGCGCGATCTCGATGGTCAGCTTCTGGTCGTCGGGCAGCACGTCGGAGCCGATGAGCTTGACGATCTGCATCAGGCTGTTCTCCTGCAAAAGCAGGTCGGCCAGGCGGCTGCGGCAGGCCATAAAGCCCGCGCCCACGTTGTCGTAGTACCATTCGGACAGATCGCCCAGGTATTCGCTGTAGGAATCGTTCCAGTTGATGGCCGGGTAGTGCCGGGCATAGGCCAGGCTCTTGTCCAGCGCCCAGAAGCAGCGGGTAAAGCGCTTGGTGTTCTGGGTGACAGGCTCCGAAAAATCGTTGCCCTGCGGGCTGACGGCGCCGATGACCGAGACCGAGCCCTCCTGCCCGGACAGCGTTTTTACATAGCCGGCGCGCTCGTAGAATTCGGCCAGGCGGCTGGGCAGATACGCGGGGAAGCCTTCGTCGGCGGGCATCTCCTCCAAACGGCCGGAAATCTCGCGCAGGGCTTCGGCCCAGCGGGAGGTGGAGTCGGCCATCATGGCGGCGTGGTAGCCCATATCGCGGTAGTATTCGGCCAGCGTGATGCCGGTATAGATCGAAGCTTCGCGCGCGGCCACCGGCATATTGGAGGTGTTGGCAATGAGCACGGTGCGGTCCATCAGGCTCTTGCCGGTGCGCGGGTCGGTCAGTTCGCTGAACTCCTGCAGCGCCTGGGTCATCTCGTTGCCGCGTTCGCCGCAGCCGACGTAGACGATGATGTCGGCATCGCACCACTTGGCCAGCTGGTGCTGGGTCATGGTCTTGCCGGTGCCGAAACCGCCGGGGATGGCGGCCGCGCCGCCCTTGGCCAGCGGGAACATGGTGTCGATGACGCGCTGGCCGGTGATGAGCGGCCGCGGCGAGGTCATGCGCGCGGCGGACGGGCGCGGTGTGCGGATGGGCCAGCGCTGGCACAGCGTGAGGGTGTGCTCGGCGCCTTTGGCGTCGGTGACTTTGGCGACGGCGTCGTTGACGGTGTACGCCCCGTTTTCGGCCGTCCAGGTCACGGTGCATTCGCCCAGCAGCGGGCTGAGCAGGCAGCGGTGGGTGACGGCCGGGGTCTCGGGGCAGGTGGCGT
>CALWNS010000015.1 GCA_944382805.1 uncultured Gemmiger sp.
CCGCTGGCCCCCTACGCCGTGCGCGGCGTGATCTGGTACCAGGGCGAAACGGACGCCGGCGCCCACCCGGAGGCCTACCGCACGCTGTTCCCGGCGCTGATCGAAAACTGGCGCGCGCTGTGGGGCCGGCCGCTGCCGTTCCTGTTTGTGCAGCTGGCCCCGCTGGAGCGCTGGATGGAGGCGGACGGCGCGCCCTACGCCGTTGTCCGCGCCGCGCAGCAGCACACGGCGGACACGGTGCCCGGCACCGGCATGGCCGTGATCACCGACGCCGGGATGCGCCGGGACATCCACCCCAAGGCCAAGCGCCCGGTGGGCGAGCGCCTGGCCCTGCTGGCGCGGCACATCGCCTACGGCGAGGAGATCTTGTGCGAAGCCCCCACCCTGGCCGAAGTGCGCCCGGCCGAAGGCCGCCTGACCCTGCGGTTCCAAAACGCCGGGGCGGGGCTGCGCCTGGGCATGGTCACACCTTACGGCGAAATGATCCCGGCCTGCCTGCTCAGCGGCGTGCCCACAACGCAGGGCGGGGCGGACATCGATGCCGGCACGCTGGCGGCCGCCGTGCGGGGCGATACCGTCACCCTGACCGGCGCGGCGCTGCACGTCGCCCCCACCACGGTGGGCGTGGCGCAGGGCGGCTGGTACCAGGTGAACCTGTACAACAGCGCCGGCCTGCCCGCCCGCCCGGCGGTGGCCGCCGGCTGAATTTTGTAAGGTTTCGGGGGCCAAAATTCTTTGCGGCGCGCCCCTTTTCGGGCGGCGGGGGATGTGGTAGTATAAGGGTAAGAGCGGCGCGGGCCTGTGGGGCCGCGCGCCCAAACGCCTGCTAAAAGGAGTGGCCGCCATGATCCGCTGCGATACCAACAACCTGATCTTTGCCCTGCACACGGTACACACCTCCTACATCATGGGGGTGGACGCCAAGGGCCGCCTGCTGCATATGTACTACGGCCCGCTGTACGAATCCGACCCCCTGGCCCCGCCCGCGCCGGTGTACGACCCCGGCACCCTGCCCGACCGCCTGCCGCAGGAATGGCCCTGCCCCGGCCTGGGCGATAACCACGCGCCGTTCTTCCAGCCGGAATTTGCCAGCGGCGTCGTGGCCGCCGACCTGCGCTTTGCTGCGGCCGAAACGGTCCCCGGCAAGTACACGCTGCCGGGGCTGCCCGCCTTCCGCACGACGGGCGCGCCGGGGGCCGAAACGCTGCGCATCACGCTGAAGGACGCCGCCGGCCTGACCGTCACGCTGTTGTACGGCGTGCTGCCCGGCTCCGATATGATCACCCGCGCCGCCGTGGTGGAAAACAGCGGCGACGCGCCGCTTGTTTTGCGCGGCGTGCCCACGGCGGTGCTGGACTTCCCGCAGGAGAGCTTCCCCGCGCTGGACCTTATCACCTTTGACGGCGCTTGGGGGGCCGAGTTCACGCCCTGCCGCGCGCCGCTGCGCCCCGGCGTGCAGGGCGTGGGCAGCGTGGGCGGCATCCCCACCCATGCGCACGACCCGTTCGTGGTGCTGTGCGACCCCGGCGCCACCGAGACCGCCGGCGCGTGCTGGGGCGCGGCGCTTGTCTACAGCGGCAACTACCGCATCCAGGCCGAGCGCACGCCGCTGGGCGCGCGCCTTTCCCTGGGCATCGAGCCGTTCCGCTTTGCCTGGACGCTCAAGCCCGGCGAGCGTTTCACCACGCCGGAGGCCGCGTTCGTGTACAGTGCCGACGGCCTGGCCGCCATGAGCCACCGCTTCCACCGGGCCATCCGCCGCCACCTGCTGCCCGCCCGCTGGGCCGACCTGACCGCGCCGCGCCCCGTGCTGCTTAACAGCTGGGAGGCCTGCTATTTCGACTTTGACGAGGCCAAGCTGCTGCGCCTGGCCGCCGCGGCCAAGACCGCCGGCTGCGACTTGTTCGTTTTGGACGACGGCTGGTTCAAGGGCCGCGATTCCGACACCACCAGCCTGGGCGACTGGGTGGCCGACACCCGCAAGCTGCCCGGCGGCGTGGCCGGGCTGTGCCAAAAGATCAACAGCCTGGGGCTTGCCTTTGGTATCTGGGTCGAGCCGGAAGCCGTCAGCCCGGACAGCGACCTCTACCGCGCCCACCCGGACTGGGCGCTGCACATCCCCGGGCGGGAAACGCTGGCCATCCGCCACCAGTATACGCTGGACTTTTCCCGCGCCGAGGTGCGGGAAAACATCTGGCGGCAGCTGACCGACCTGCTGGACTCCTGCCCGGTGCGGTACCTGAAATGGGATATGAACCGCACGCTGGCCAACGTGTACAGCGCGGCGCTGCCCGCTGCCCGCCAGGGCGAGGTGTACCACCGCTATGTACTGGGCGTGTACGACCTGCAGCAAAAACTGACCGACCGCTACCCCGACCTGCTGCTGGAAAACTGTTCGAGCGGCGGCGCGCGGTTCGACTGCGGGATGCTGTTCTACGGCCCGCAGATCTGGCTGAGCGATAAGACCGACGCGCTGGACCGGCTGATGATCCAGTACGGGGCCAGCTTCTGCTACCCGCCGTGCGTGATGGGCGCGCATTTTTCCACCGTGCCCAACCACGCCACCGGCCGCACCGCCAGCGTGGAGGCGCGCATGGCGGCGGCGCTTTCGGGCACCTTCGGCTTTGAGCTGGACCTGACCGCCTATACCGCGGCCGAGCTGGAAGCCCTGCGCCCGTTCGTGCAGTTCTACCGCGACCACGGCGCGCTGCTGCGCACCGGCAACGTCTACCGCTTGCTGCCGCCGGACGGCGCCGGCGCGGCCTGGGCCATTGCCGCGGCGGACGGCAGCGAGGCCGTGGTGTTCGCCGCCGGCCGGGTGCTCAACGGCCGCCGCCTGCCGCTGCCGTTCGCCCAGCCGGGCAGCCGCTACGCCGTGTGCGCCGCCTATACCGGCGGCGCGCGCCCCGGCGCCTGGCAGCCCGAACCCGCCGCCGGCGCCCGCCTGCGCGTGCAGGGCCTGCACCTGCCCGCCGTGCCCGGCGATATGCCCGGCTACATCGCCTGGCTAAAGGAAACGGACGCGGAATAAAGCTGAGATAAAGCGCAGCCCACCCGGCGCACAGCGCCGGGCGGGGTTGCGCTTTTTTTGAATTTGTCGCCCGCCCAAATGCGATATTTTCCCCCTTGCTTCGGCAAGGGGGCTTTTTTTATACCCCCATGTCCCCTTTTTCGCAGTTTCTACGAATTAGTTTGTAGAGCCGAAAACGGGGGGAGTGTGTGCATCGTGGAAGAGGAGGAGATCCTTACCCTGCTTGCGCAGGATGTGGAAGAAGGGGCGGCGCTGCTGGTGGAGCGCTACCGCCACCTGCTGTGGGGGATCTGCGCACGCCGCCTGAACGACCCGGAGGATATTGGCGAATGCGTCTGGGCGGCGCTGGCGGACTTCTGCCTGCACTGGCGGCAGTTCGACAGCGCGCGCGGTTCGCTGAAAAGCTACCTGATCTCCATTGCGGACCGCAAGGCGCTGGACCTGTACCGCCAGAACCAGCGCTGGCAGCGCATGAAGCAGGCAGCCGAGCGCGTGGCGCCGCCGGCCGGGGGCGCCCCGCTGGAGCGCGAATGCCTGCTGGCCGGCATGGAGCGGCTGACCGAACGGGAAAAACGGCTGCTCTACCTGCGCTATGTGGACGGCTATACTTACACCGAGATCGCCCGGATGCTGGACCAGCCCTACGAACAGCTGAAAAAGCAAGGCTACCGCGCCTTCTTAAAACTCAAACGCAGCTGGGACGATTAAGCCCCCCGGCAACAAACAGCAAACACCCCCGCGCAGGGCTTTTGGCCGCTGCGCGGGGGTGTCTGCCGTAGTAAAGGGGTAATCAAAAAGGGAAACACTAAACAAACGGGGCTTACTTGCCCAGGGCCTTGAACATCCAGCCCTTATAGGCCTCCACGCCGGGCTGGTTGAACGGGTTGATGCCCAGCAGGCGGCCCGAGACATAGCAGGCGAACTGGAAGAAGTAGAACAGCTGGCCAAAGTTGTAGGCGTCCAGCGCCGGCACTTCAAAGATCAGGCAGGGCAGTTTTTCGCTGTGCGCCGTCACGGTGGCCGCGAACGCCGCCTTGTTGATGTCGTAAAAATCCTTGCCGTTCAGGTAGTCGAAGTGGTCGTCCTTGCCGTCCGGCATGACCACCAGGCTGTCCTGGCGGGCCTCCACATCCAAAAACGTCTCGAACATCAGCGGCGCGCCGTCCTGGATGTACTGGCCCACGGCGTGCAGCTCCTCGGAATATTCGGCCGCCGTGGGGTACAGGCCCTTGCCGTCCTTGCCTTCGCTTTCGGCAAACAGCTGCACCCACCACTTGTAGAACCAGCGGAACTGCGGCTCAAAGCTGGCCAGCAGTTCCATCTTGTAGCCGCGCTGGTAGTACAAATTGCGCAGCGCGGCGTAGCGCAGGGCCAGGTTTTCCTCCGGCGCGCCGGTGTGCAGCGCGCGCTCCATGTCGGCTGCACCGCGCACCAGGGCGCGGATGTCCACGCCGGCCACGGCCATCGGCAGCAGGCCCACATAGCTCATGGCCGTGTACCGCCCGCCGATGTTGGTGGGGAAGGGTACGAACGTATACCCCTCGTCCCGGCAGAGCTTTTCCAGCGCGGAGCCGATGGTGCCGGTGCAGATCACCCGCTCGGCCGCCTGCTGCGGGGTATAGCGGTCGGCCAGCGCGCGGCGCAGCACCCGGAACGAAGCGCCCGGTTCCAGTGTTTCAAAGTTTTTGGCAATGCAGTCCACCGCAAAGCGCTTGCCCTCCAGCTGCTTGAGCATACGGTTCATGGCGTTGGCCGAAAGCGTGTTGCCGGCATACACGATCTGCGGGCCGGCGCCGTCGGCCAGCGCCTCGATCACCGAGCGCGCGGCGTTGTTGGAGCCGCCCACGCCGAGCAGCACAAAGGCGTCACAGCTTGCGCGCACTTTGGCGGCAATGGCTTCGATGTTGGCCAGCACTTCCTCGTTGGCCCATTCGTCCACGCGCAGCCAGCCCTGGTCGTTGGCATAGTCGGCCTCGCCGGCCTGGGCGCGGGCCAGCGTGGGCAGGCCCGCCTCTACGGCGGCGGCCAGTTCGGCTTCGCTTACAAGGCCGCGCCGGTCGCGGATACTAAGTTTCAGCATAAAGTCAGCCTTCTTTCGTTTTGGCTTTTTGGGGGGCTTACAGTTCGCCGCGCAGGTCGATCAGCTGCGGCAGCGGGCCGCCCAGCAGCGGGCGGCACCAGGTCTTGAACGCCTCGGTCACGCCGTTGCCGCGCGCGTTGATGAACTCATCGGGCAGTTTGCGCTCGGTCATCATCACATCGGCAATATCGGCCAAAAACGTCTCGCAGCGGTACGGTTCGCCGGGCACGCGGCGCAGCGCCACCATCTTGCCGGTCTCGCCGCCGGTGGCGGCGTCCACGGCCGCGCGGCCGCACAGTTCGGCTTCCCGCCGGTCGGTCTCGCTCTGCCAGGCAATGGAGGCCCGGCCCAGCAGGCCCGGCTTTTCGCTGCGGGCCTTATAGCCCAGCCGCCGGGTGATGAGCTGCGCCAGGTGCGCGCTCACGTCGCCAAAATAGGTCGAGCGCCCCACCGTGAACACCGGGTCCACAATGGGCTTGCCGGCCGCGTCGTGCAGGCCCTCGCTGGCCACCACCACGCCGTGGCCCTTGGTTTTGATCAGCGCTTCGACGTCGCACAGGAACTCGTCCTCGCAAAAAGCGCGCTCGGGCAGGTAGATCAGGTCCGGCCCGTGGGCGTAACTGTCGGTGGCCAGGGCGGCCGAAGCCGTCACCCAGCCGGCGTTGCGGCCCAGCGCCTCCACCACCACGATGTGGATGGGCAGGCCCTCCACGTCGCAGCAGACTTCGGCCACGCTGCCGGCCATGTAGCGCGCCGCGCTGCCAAAGCCCGGCGCATGGTCGGTCACGGCCAGGTCGTTGTCCATCGTTTTGGGGATGCCGATCACCATCACGCCGCGCGCGGCGCAGCGCTGGTACAGTTTGCCGCAGGTGTCCATGGTGCCGTTGCCGCCGTTCATCAGCACATAGCGGATGTCGTGCTTTTCCAGCACCGCGGCCATGGCGGCGTATTCGGGGGCCTCCAGCGCGT
>CALWNS010000016.1 GCA_944382805.1 uncultured Gemmiger sp.
GGTCCAGTTCATCCGCAACGTCAAAAGCGGCCGCCTGACCGCCCGGGCCGATGTGCTCAGCCGCGGGCGGCACGTCTGCCTGGTCGAAGTGCGCGTGTCCGCGCAGGGCGGCGAACTGCTGCTGCACGGCACGTTTTCCATGTTCTGCCTGCGGCCGTAAGCCGTGCGCACCGCAAAACAAAAAGATCCGAACGCAGCCCGGCGGGCCGTTCGGATCTTTTGCTTTTCGTTTTGTTTTGGCGCGGCGGCCAAAACGCACCGGGCGCTCACGCCTGCCCGGCGGGGCGCAGGGGGATTTTGCCCTCCACGCGGTTGATGACATAATACACGGCGTTTTCCTCCGGCTTGATGTACACCTTGCAGGAATGGATGCCGGTTTTGTGCGTCAGGCGGTAGTCGGCCCGCGCCTGCTCCACCAGGTTCAGGCAGTTGTACTCTACGCCGCCCACCTGCAGGTGGATCTCGGTGGGCTGGGTGTGGGCCTTTTTGGCTGCTTTTTTGGTCGGTTTGGCTTCGGGTGTGGTTTGCATGGTGTACCTCCAGTAAAGTTTTGGTGTGCGGACGGGATTGGGCGGGGGTAAAAGCGGCGGCGCGCGCCGCGTTTAAGGCTTGCTCTCTCGTAATGGCAAAAGGTGCGCGGGCGCTTTTGTTTGCGGCGCCGCCCGGCGCAACCGAGATACTTTTCTTTTAGTATAGCACAGATCGCCGGGAAAAGAACAGGGAAAAATAAAATTCTCCCGGTATTTTTCAAAAAAATTTTCAAAACTTTGCCGCGCTCCGCGCCCCGGCCCGCGCCGTTTCGCCCGCCCGGAGCGCTTTTCTGCAATTTTACTGCATTTTTCCGCTTTTTTGCCGTATTAAGCGTTGACTTTGCCGCGGCGGTGTGCTATCTTTAATATGTATCGCCGTCACAATGTAACGGCTTTTTCAAGGATGCCGGCGTTCTTTTGGCGCTTTTTGGGGGGCGTGCCCCTGCTCTTGCGCGCCGCGTCATTTTTGCCAACAGGGGGGAGCCGCATGGTTCGGGTGCTTACCAATTCGGTCTGCGACCTTACGCCGCAGCAGACGCAGGAACTGGGGGTCACCGTGATCCCGGACGTCCTGGCGTTCGGACCGCAGGAACAGTACCTTAACAACGTGCAGATCGACCCGCCTACCTTATATAAAAGGCTGGAGACCTGCACCGACCTGCCCACCACGGCACACCCCAACCTGGACCAGTATATGCAGGCGTTCCGCGCCGCGGCGGCCGAAGGCTGCGACGGCATCCTGTGCCTGAGCCTGACCAGCAAGATGTCCGGCTCCTACAATACAGCCTGCGCGGCCTGCAAGCTGCTGCAGGAACAGGGCTTTTCCACGCCCCTGGTCGTCTACGATTCCCTGCAGGTCTCCTACGGCCTGGCCGTGCTGGTGCGGGAGGCCGCGCGCATGGCCAACACCGGCGCATCGCTGGAACAGATCGTCGCCATGCTGGACGAGCTGCGCCCCAAAGTCGGCGTTTATTTCGTGATGGAATCGCTGGAAAACGCCCGCCGCGGCGGGCGCGTGGGCGCCATCCGCGTGCTGGCGGCCGACCTGCTGAAAGTTAAACCGATCCTTGTTTTCCGCGACGGCCTGGTGAGCGACCTTGGCATCGTGCGCGGCTACGATAAAGCGCTGGACCGCGTGTTCGACCTGTATGCGCAGCGCGCCAAGTTCGGCGGGGAAGTGTATCTCTTCCACGCCGCGCGGCCCGAACTGGCCGAACAGTGCCGCCAACGCCTGCTGGCCATCGACCCGGCCGCGCGCATTACGGTCGGCTGGGTGGGGGCGGTCATCGGCATCTACACCGGCCCTGGCGCGCTGGGCATGGCGTTCGAACAGCGCAAAGCATGAGCCTGGCACTGTTGGCGTTGGGCGCCGCCGGCTTTGCCCTGATGGCGCTTTCGGACTGGCTCTGCGTGCTGCGCCGCCGCGCCTGGGGCGGGCGGCTGTTCACCCTGGGCTGCGCGCTGCTGGCCGCCGCCACGCTGGGCCTGCTGGCCGGGCGGGGCGCGCCGCGCCCGGCGGCCCTGGTCTGGTGGGCGCTGGCCGCCGCCATGCTGGGCCTGCTGGCCTACACGCTGCTGGCCGCGCTGCCGGCCGGCGGCAGCGATGTGCTCCCCCCGCAGCCCGGGCAGCTGCGGCCGCTGGTGGATACCGGCGTGTACGCCCTGTGCCGGCACCCCGGCGTGCTTTGGCTGGGCGGGTTTTACCTGTTCGCCTGGTGCGCGGCCGGCGGGGCGGCGCTGTTCGCCGCGTTCTGGCTGTTCACCGCGCTGGATACGCTGTACGTCTTTTGGCAGGACCGCGTGGTATTCCCCGCCAGTATCGAACATTATGCGGAATACAAGGCCCAAACCCCGTTTTTGCTGCCCGGCGCCGCCAGCGTGCGCCGCTGCCTGCATACCCTGAAAAGAAGAAAATAAGGTCGGCTGCGTAAGCCGCCGGCCCCCGCAAAGGAAGATCCCAAGATGGAAAAGATGACGTTTGAAGAAAAGCTCAAGCGCTGCCCGCCGGCCGAGATCTGGCAGGAGTATTGCGGCTTTTTGTCTCTTTCCCTGCCTGAATATATGGAGATCCAAAAGCGCCTGCTGATGGAACAGGTGCATCTCATGGCCGGCTGCGGCCTGGGCCAGCGCTTTTTCAAGGGGCATACGCCGCAGACGGTGGAGGAGTTCCGCGCCCGGGTGCCCCTGACCCGCTTTGAGGACTACGCCGACATCCTGTTGCCGCAGCGCGAGGATATGCTGCCCGCCAAGCCGGTCGTTTGGCTGCAAACCACCTGGGAGGGCGGCGATTTCCCCTCCAAACGCGCGCCCTACAGCGAAAGTATGCTGGAGACCTACAAAACGAATATCCTGGCCGCCCTGCTGCTGGCTACGAGCCGCGGCCCCGGCCAGTTCCATGTGCGCCCCCGCTGCCGCGTGCTGTACAGCCTGGCGCCGATGCCCTATGCCACCGGTATGTTCCCGGACCTGATCAGTTCCGAGCTCCACCTGCGCTTTATGCCTTCCGTGCGGGAGGCGCGCAATATGTCCTTTGGCCAGCAGATGCGCACCGGCTACAAGCTGGCGGCCCGCCACGGCATGAACCTGTTCTTTGGTATGTCCAGCGTGCTGTACGGGGCCACCCGCAGCCTGAATATGCTGGGCGGGGAAAAGTCGGGCGGCCTGTCCTCGCTGCTCAAAATGAGCCCGCGCATGATCTGGCGCGTGCTGTCGGCCAAATACCGCAACCGCCGCGACGGCACCGAGCTCAAGCCGCGCGACCTGTTCAAGCTGGACGGCTTTGTCTGCGTGGGCACCGATACCGCGCTGTACAAAAACGAACTGGAGGATGCCTGGGGCATCCGCCCGCTGGAGATCGCCGGCGGCACCGAACCCTCCTGCCTGGGCACCGAGACCTGGAGCAAGGACGGCCTGGTCTTTTTCCCGGACAACTGCTTCTACGAGTTCATCCCCGAGATGGAACTGCGCCAGGAGATGGAGGAGCCGGGCTATACGCCCAAGACCTACCTGATGGACGAACTGGTGGCCGGCCAAAAGTACGAACTGGTCATCACCGTGCTCAAGGGCGGCGCGTTTTTGCGCTACCGTGTGGGCGATATTTACCGCTGCCTGCGCCTGCGCAACCCGGCCGACAAGCTGGAACTGCCGCAGTTCGAATACATCGACCGCGTGCCCAATGTCATCGACATCGCCGGCTTTACCCGCATTACCCAGCGCGAGATCGAAACGGTGCTGAGCCGTTCGCGCCTGCCGGTCGAAGCCTGGCTGGCCGTCAAGGAATACGACGAGGCGGGGCATTCCTTCCTGAACCTGTATGTCGAGCTTAAGACCGAGGACGAACAGG
>CALWNS010000017.1 GCA_944382805.1 uncultured Gemmiger sp.
GGTTCTTGATGGAAGCCGCGCCCGGCTCGGCGGGCGGGGCCTGCTTTTCCTTTTTGCGCGGGCGCTGCGCCGCCGGGGCCTCCTCCCCGCCGTCCGCGTCGAACAGCAGGGTGGCCGCCCGGGCGAAGTCTTCGGTCGAGCGGGGCGGGGCCGCTTCGTCCGCCGCGCGGGCGGCGGCCAGCGTTTCCGGGTCCAGCCCGGCGGAAAAATCGGGGATATCGCCGTCCAGCAGCGAAGGCGCGGGGGCGTCCTGCTCCGGCGCGGCCGGCGGCTCCGGCGGGGCGCTGCGGCGGATGGTGCGCCCGGTGCGCGCCGCGCGGGAGGCTTCGGCCGCCTCCGGCCCGGCGGTCGTAAAGTCCATGGGGCCGGGCAGCGGGGCGAAGGGTTCCTCCGCCTTGGCCGGGGCCGGCTCCTCCGCTTTGGCGGGGGCGGCCGGGGCGGTGGGGGCGGTCTCGCTGTCCTCAAATACGATGGCGCCGGTGGGCTGGCTGTCCACGGCCGGCGCGGCGGGGCGCACCGGGCGGCGGCGCGCCGCCGGGCGCGCCGCCGGGCGGGACTGGCCGGCCGGCGAAACGATGAGCAGCGGCCGTTCGTGCCCGGGGCGGAAAGCGATGGCCGCCGGGCTGAGCTTGAGGCCCAGCACGCGGCGGCGCACCAGGTCCAGCAGGTGGTTGGCGATGGCTGCGTCGGACAGATCCGGCTCCAGCGCCTGGGCCAGCGCGCCGCGCTTATCGCACAGCACCACGCTGGGCGGCTGGCCCACCCTGGCCGGCAGGTAGCCCACCGCATAGTCGGCCCCGGCCAGCGAGAGCGCCAGCTGCGCGCGCCCGGCGGCGGCCTGCAGCACATCGCCGGGGAACTTTTGCAGCAGCGCGGCGGGCGCCACGATCTTGCGCGCCTTTTCCGGGTCGGCCCAGGTCTGGTTGCCGAAGTCGTAGGCGGCTTCGCTGTGTTCCAGCGGCTGCAGCAGCGCGCCCACCAGGCGGCCGGTCACCTCGTCCGCCGCCACCAGCAGGCGGCGCTTTTGCAGCAGCGCGTCCAGCGTGACCTGGGCCAGGCTGTTTTCGCCCGTGCCGTATACCGCGTCGCCCAGGCGGGCGCGCAGTTTCTGGGTCCACTTTTCGCAGTATTCGTCCGCCATGGCCTGTGTGGGCGCGGATACCTGGACGCAGACGGCGTACTCGCCGTCCCGTTCCAGCAGGCGCAGCCCGGGGCAGCCCTCGGCCTCCAGCCCGCGCACGGCGGCCGTCACATCGGCTGCCGGCAGGCCAAACACGCGCAGGATGCTCATCTGGCTTGCAAGCATCATGGTCGTTCCTCCCTTATCCCAAACGGGTCGTTTTTACAGTTCCGGCGCAGGCTGGCCGGGTTTGAGCGTAACGGCGCCCTCCATCGGCAGGCCCAGCGCCATGCGGCGCAAAAGGTCCAGCGCATACAGCGCGGCCCGCTGGCGGATGACGCCGCGGTCGCGGTAGCCGCCCAGGTCCAGGCGCATGACCTGCACCCGGCCGCTGCGCGCATCGGCCCCGGCCAGGTAGACGGTGCCCACCGGCTTGCCGGGCAGAGCGCCGCCGGGGCCGGCCAAGCCGGTCAGCGCCACCGAAAGCCCCGCGCCGGAGGCCGCCAGCGCGCCGCGGGCCATGGCGGCGGCCACGGGGGCCGAGACCACGTTGTAGCGGTCGATCAAAGCCGGGTCCACCCCCAGCAGGCGTGTCTTGGCCGCGGCGGCATAGGTCACAAAACCGTAGCCGAACACCTCGCTGGCGCCGGGCACTTCGGTCAGCAGCTGGGCCACCAGGCCGCCGGTGCAGCTTTCGGCCGTGGCGGCCTGCAGGCCGCGTTCGCGCAGCAGGCGCACCACGGTATGGGCCAGGCCGGGCACATCCACATCATAGGCGCTGTCGCCCAAGATCTTTTGGAATTCGGCCACGCGGGCGCGGCAGGCGGCCTCGGCTTCGGCCGCGGTGGCGGCGCGGGCGGTCACGCGGATCTCGCTTTCGCCCACCTTGCAGTAGATGGCCGCCGTGGGGTTGGCGCTTTCGAACAGCGGGGCCACTTTGCTGGCAATGCTGCTTTCGCCCCCCAGCACGCGCAGCGTCATGGAGCGGATGGTGCAGTTCTGGCGCGCCTCCAGCAGGGGGCGGACGTCCTCCGCCCACATGGCTTTCATCTCGCGCGGGACGCCGGGCAGCAGCGCGGCGGCGTGGCCGGCTTCGTCCTCGAACCAGGCGCCGGGCGCGGTGCCGTGGGCGTTGGGCAGCTTGCGGCCGCGCACGGGCACCATGGCCTGCTTGCGGTTGTTCTGCGTGGGGGCGCGGCCGGTGCGGGCAAAAAAGGCCACGATCTTTTGCCATTCCGCCTCGTCAAAGCGCAGCGTATCCCCAAACGCCTGGGCCACCGTCTCCTTGGTCAGGTCGTCGGCCGTGGGGCCAAGCCCGCCGGAAAACACCAGCAGGTCGCTGCGGCCCTTGGCCTCCTGCACCAGGGCGCGCAGGCGGTCGGGGTTATCCCCCACCACGTGCTGGTGCAGCACGGTAACGCCCAGTTCGGCCAGTTCCCGGCTTAAAAACTGCGCGTTGGTGTTGACGATATCGCCGAGCAGCAGCTCGGTGCCGACACAGATGATCTCTGCGACCAAGTGGATGCCCCCTTGTTGAAATGTTGCGGGATGGTGTGTTTGCGCGGGCCCTGCCGGCCCCGCCGGGGTTTACAGCGCGTCCGGATCCTGGCCGATGGGGATGTAGATCTTTTCCACACCCTCGGCGGCCGCCTGTTCCAGCGCCGCCAGGCCGGGCATTTGGGCTTCGGCCGCCTCGATTTCCTTAAGATGCGGTCGGGTCTTGGGGTGCGGCGGCGTAAAGATGGTGCAGCAGTCCTCGTACGGCTCGATGGAGGTCTCAAAGGTGCCGATGCGGCGGGAGATGGCCACGATCTCGGCCTTGTCCATGCCGATCAGCGGGCGCAGCACCGGCAGGTCCTGCGCGGCGTCGGTACAGGCCAGCGCCGCCATGGTCTGGCTGGCCACCTGGGCCAGGCTTTCGCCGGTGACAAGGGCCTCCATGGCGGTCGTGGCCGCCACGCGGTTGGCGATGCGCAGCATACTGCGGCGCATGAGCACCGTGAACAGCGGCGCGGGGGCGTGGTCGCGGATATACTCCTGCGGCTTGGTATAGGGCACCACGAACAGCACGCAGTCCCCGATATATTCCGAAAGTTCGCAGGCCAGCGCCTGCACCTTGAGCTTGGCGCGCAGGCTGGTATAGGGCGGGCTGGCAAAGTGGATGTGGTGCAGCGCCAGGCCGCGGCGCGCCATGCAGTAGGCGGCCACCGGGCTGTCGATGCCGCCCGAAAGCAGGTTGAGCGCCCGGCCGCTGGTGCCCACCGGCAGCCCGCCGGCCGCCGGCACCTTGGGGCCGTGGATGTAGGCGCCGCCGTCGCGGATCTCGACCATGACCTCCAGCTGGGGGTCGTGTACGTCCACGCGCAGGTGCGGATGGCGGCTGAGCAGGTACGCGCCCAGCTCGCGGCAGATCTCGGGGCTTTTCAGCGGGTATTTTTTGTCGGCGCGCTTGGCCTCCACCTTAAAGGTGCGCAGCTCGCGCAGGCGGCCGCCCAGATAGCTTTCGGCCGCGGCGCAGATGGAATCAAAGTCCTTTTCGCAGCAGACGGCGCGGCTGAGCTTGACCAGGCCGAACACCCGGGATACGCGGCGGAATGCCTCGTCGATGTCCAGCCCCTCCGCCTGCGGTTCGATGAACACGGTACTTTGGGCGCTGCGCACCGCAAAGGGGCCAAGGTCCTCCAGCCGGCGGCGGATGCTTTTGGCCAGGCCGGCTTCGAATTTTCCGCGGTTCAAGCCTTTCAGGGTCATTTCGCCCTGGTAGGCAAGGATGATCTCTTTCATGCGGGTTCCTTTCTAGTAAACTGGAATCATGAAATGTGCTGCAGCTCGGCCAGGCCGCTTTGCAGCGCGGCGAGCAGCGCGGCCACATCGGCCGCGTCGTTGTCGGCGCAGAAGCTGACGCGCAGGGCGGTGGCCACGGCGCGCGCGCCGCAGCCCATGGCTTGCAGCGTGTGGCTGGGTTCGCCCTTGTCGCAGGCGCTGCCGCCCGAGACATAGATCTGCCTGTCGCTCAGATAGGAGATAAAGGTCTGGCTGTTGACGCAGTTGGTGGAAAAATTGAGCACCTCCGGCACGGCGTTTGCCGGCGAATGGATGGTCACGCCGGGCAGCGCCGCCAGCCCGGCGCGCAGCTGGGCGTTGAGCGCCGCGGCGTTGGCGGCGCTGGCCCGCAGGCGCTTGGCCCCCAGTTCGGCGGCCAGGCCCAGCCCGACGGCGTAGGGCAGGTTTTCGGTGCCGGGGCGGATGCCGCGCTCCTGGTGGCCGCCCAGGTAGGGCGGGCGCAGGTGCTGGCGCTGGTTTTCGCACAGATACAAAGCGCCGATGCCCTTGGGCGCGTGGATCTTGTGGCCGGAGACGGCCAGCGTATCCACGCCGGGCAGCTTTTTGAGGTCGAGCGGGAAGCGCAGCCAGGCCTGCACGGCGTCAACGTGTACGGCGGTGCGGCTGTTTTTGGCCTTGACGCCGGCGGCCAGGCGGGCGATGTCCTGCACGGCGCCCGTCTCGTTGTTGACGGCCATACAGGCCGCCAGCACGGTGTTTTTATCCACCGCATCGATGAGTTTCTGCACGTCGAGGCTGCCGTCCGGCTCCGGCGCGACTTCCACCACCGTAAAGCCCTGCTCGCGCAGCGCGCGGATGGGCCGCTGCACGCTGGGGTGCTCGAAGCCGGTGGTGACGATCTTATCCCCCCAGGCCCGCCGCGGCAGCGCCGCGCCCAGGATGGCCAGGTTGTTGATTTCGCTGCCGCAGGCGGTAAAGTAGATTTCCTTGGGCGCGCAGCCCAGGGTCCTGGCCACCTTGGCGCGGGCGGCGGCGAGCTTGTGTTCGGCCAAAACGGCCGGGTCGTACAGGCTGGAGGGGTTGGCCCAGCTTTCGCGCAGGGCCGCGCCGATGGCTTCGGCCACGGCGGGGTCCACCATGGTGGTGGCGGCGTTATCCAGATAATGCAGGTTCGGGTCGGTGCGCATGGTACAGCTGCCTCGGTTTCGCTAAAATTGGGCGGGCCGCGGCGGGACCGCCCCAAAAACGGACAAAAATATACAGGGTAAATTATAACACGCCCCGGCGCCTGTAGACAAGCACCGGGGCGAAATTTCATGGTTTTATGGCCGGGGGCGTTTTATTCCCCAAAATGCGCCGCGACCTGCTTGAGCATTTGGCGGATGGGCAGCTGGTAGGGGCAGCGGGTCTCGCACGCGCCGCAGCCGATGCAGGCGCTTGCCTTGACGGGCAGCGTGGCATAGCGCTCCCGCGCCCATTTTTCTAGGCCGTAGCGGCTGATGTAGCCGTCGAACAAAAAAGCGCTGGGGATCTGGATGCCCACGGTGCAGGGCGCGCAGTAGTTGCAGCGGCGGCAGAACTGGGTGCCAAGGGCGTCGCGCACCGCCTGGCAGGCTTTTTGCTCCTGCGCGCTCAGGGGGCTTGGGTCCGCGGCGGCTTCCAGGTTCTGCGCCAGCTCCTGCGCGGCGGCCATGCCGGGGATGCTGACCGTGACCGCCGGGTTCGCCAGCACATAGCGCAGCGCCAGGCGGCCGTCCTCGATGGCGCCGCCGGCCAGCGGCTTCATATCGATGAACGCCTTGCCGGCCGCGGCGCAGCGGGCGATGAGGTCCGCGCCCTGCTGCTCGACGATATTATAGGGGAACATGATGGTCTCGAACGCCTCCACCGCCAGCGCGCGCTCGAACACGGCGGCCAGGTGGGCGGTGACGCCGATGTGCCCCACCACGCCCTGCGCCTGTGCCTCCCGCAAAGCCTCCAGCGCGCCGCCGGGGGCCAGGATCCCCTCCAGGTCCCGCAGGCTGGGGTTGTGGAACTGGTACAGCTCGATGTGGTCGGTGCGCAGGGCCTTAAGGCTGGCGGCCAGCTCGGCGCGCATCTCGTCCGCCGTGACGGCGCGGCACTTGGTGGCCAGCACAAAGGCATCGCGCAGGCCAAGCTCCTGCAGCGAGCGGCCGATCCATTCTTCGCTGACGGTGTAGCCGCGGGCGGTATCGATGTAGTTGACCCCGGCTTCGTGCGCGGCCTTGAGCAGCTCGCGCGCGGCGGGCCGGTCGATGCGCTGGAGCGGGATGCCCCCAAACCCCAGGCGGGAGACGTTCAGGCCGGTGCGGCCCAGCGGGACGTACTGCATAACAAGTTCCTCCTTGATACGGCCGTGCTTTGTGTTCGGGCGGTCGTTTTTTCGTTTCGCAACGTATTATAACATTTTTTGCGGGCCTTGTCAGCCGTTTTTATTGACAATGCCCGCCCGGTGCGATAGGATAAGAAAAAGTTGTTTTCCGCATCATGGAGAAAGGGGCGTTTGGGATGCGTTACGGTTTTATCGGCTGCGGCAACATGGGCGGCGCGGTGGCCCGCGCCGTGTGCCGCGGCGCGGGCGCGCAGAACGTGCTGCTGGCCAACCGCACGGCCGCCAAAGCGCAGGCGCTGGCCGCCGAGCTGGGCTGCCGCGCCGGCACGAACGAGGAGGCTGCGGCCTGCGATTTTATTTTCCTGGGCGTAAAGCCGCAGATGATGGCCGGCGTGCTGGAGGCGCTGCGCCCCGCCCTGGCCGCGCACGGCGCGCCGTTCGTGCTGGTCACGATGGCGGCGGGGCTTTCCATCGCGCAGATCCGGCAGCTGGCCGGGCGCCCCTGGCCGGTGATCCGCATGATGCCCAACACGCCGGTGGCGGTGGGCGCGGGCATGATCCAGTACTGCTGCAGCGGCGTGGAAGCCCCCTGGCGGCAGGCCTGGCTGGAGGCCATGGCCCCCGCCGGGCAGCTGGACGAAGTGGCGGAAAGCCTGATCGACGCGGCCAGCTGCGTTTCCGGTTGCGGGCCGGCGTGGGCGTACCAGTTTATCGAGGCGCTGGCCGACGGCGGCGTGGCCGCCGGGCTGCCGCGCGCCAAGGCGCAGGCCTACGCCGCGCAGATGCTGCTGGGCAGCGCGCGCATGGTGCTGGAAAGCGGGCAGCACCCCGGCGCGCTGAAGGACGCCGTGTGCAGCCCGGGCGGGTCCACCATCCAGGGCGTGCGCGTGCTGGAGGAACGCGCCTTCCGCGGCGCGGTGACCGACGCCGTGCTGGCCGCGTTCGAAAAGACCAAGGAACTGGGCAAATAACGTCCGGCGGCCGTTTTTGCGCCGGGCAGGAACGATACAGTCCGTATAATCATGGAGTAAGTATACAATGAGGATCGTTGTAAAGATCGGGACCAGCACGCTGGCCTACCCGAGCGGGCGGCTGAACATCCGCCACACCGAGGAACTGGTCAAGACGTTCAGCGACCTGCAGAACGCCGGGCACGAGCTGCTGCTCGTTTCCTCCGGCGCGATCGGCATGGGGGCCGGCAAGCTGCAGATCGACCGCCCGCAGGATATGCCCACCAAGCAGGCGGCCGCCGCGGTGGGCCAGTGCGAGCTGATGTACACCTATGACCAGCTGTTCAACGCCTACAGCCATACCGTGGGGCAGATTTTGGTCACGCGGGAGGATTTTAACAGCCCGACCCGGCTGATGAACCTGGAAAACACGCTGTACCGCCTGCTGCAGCTGCGCGTGATCCCCATCATCAACGAAAACGACAGCCTGGCCACCGAGGAGATCTCGGTGGGCGACAACGACACGATGGGCGCACTGGTGGCCAAATATATGAAAGCCGACCTGCTGGTGCTGCTTTCGGACATTGACGGGCTGTACACCGCCGACCCGCATACCCACCCGGAGGCCGAACTGATCCCCGAAGTAAAGCAGATCACCCCCGAGCTGGAGGCGCTGGCCGGCGGGGCCGGCAGCCGCCTGGGCACCGGGGGCATGGCCACCAAACTGATGGCCGCCCGCCTGGCAACGGCCGCCGGCGTGGATATGGTGATCGCCAACGGGGCCGACCCGCTGGTTTTGTACGATATCGTGGCCGGCCGGGCGGCCGGCACGCGGTTTGTGGGCCGCCGCGCCTGACAACATAAGGAGGGAAAACCATGACGACGCACGAGATCCTGCTGCAGGCGCAGCAGGCCCGCCTGCCGCTGGCGCTGGCCGGCACGGACGAAAAAGACGCCGCGCTGGAACAGATGGCCGTGGCGCTGGTGGCCGCCCAGGAGGAGATCCTGGCCGCCAACCGCCGCGACCTAGACGCCGCGCGCGGCAAGATCAGCGAGGTGATGCTGGACCGCCTGGCCCTGACCCCCACCCGCCTGACCGAGATGGCCAAGGGGATGCGGGAGGTCGCGGCCCTGCCCGACCCGGTGGGCGCGGTGCTGCGCAAGATCGTGCGGCCCAACGGCCTGCTGATCGAAAAGACGGCCGTGCCGATGGGCGTGATCGCCATTATTTACGAAAGCCGGCCCAACGTGACTTCGGACGCGGCGGCGCTGGCGCTGAAAGCGGGCAGCGCCTGCGTGCTGCGCTGCGGCAAAGAGGCCTGGGCCAGTTGCCAGGCCATTGTGCAGGCGCTGCGCCGCGGGCTGCGGCAGGCGGGCCTGCCGGAGGCGGCGGTGAGCCTGATCGAGGATACGACCCACGCTTCGGCCCAGGAACTGATGACGGCGGACGGGCTGGTGGACCTGCTGATCCCGCGCGGCGGGCCGGGGCTGATCCGCGCCTGTGTGGAAAACGCCACCGTGCCCT
>CALWNS010000018.1 GCA_944382805.1 uncultured Gemmiger sp.
TTGCCGGAACCGGTCACGCCCAGCAGCGTCTGCCCCTTATCGCCCGCCCGGATGCCCTGCACCAGCGCCTCGATGGCCTGGGGCTGGTCGCCGGTGGGCGCAAACGGCGCCTGTAAATGAAAAATGCTCTCGTTCGTTTCGCTCATAGCGTGTCCCTCCCCGCGGCAGGCGTTGGATTAACAACCGTGGATTGTATTTACAACTTATAGTAGTAACTCGGCTGCTCTCATTATAAAGCACGCACGGCCAAAAGTAAAGGGGCAAAACCCGCCGTTCTCAGTCTGCCGGCTCCGCCGCCGAATATTCGGCAATGGCGCGCAGGAAGGCCGCGCCGTAGCGGCGGGCTTTGACTTCGCCCACGCCGGAAATGCGCATAAAGTCGCCGGTCGTGCGCGGGCGCTTTTCGGCCATCTCGGCCAGCGCCGCGTTGGAAAAAATGACATAAGCCGGCACGTGGTGCGCCTGCGCCAGCTCGCTGCGCAGGTCCCGCAGCCGTTCAAACAGGCTGTCGCCGGCCGTCTGGGCCGCGGCGCGGGCGGCCGTTTTGCTGCGGGCGGCGCGGCGGCCGGCCTGCTGTTCCCGGCGGGTGGCCGCGCGCTCGGTCATGGTCACCTTTTCGCCGCGGAACAGCACCCCGCCCGCCTTGGCCCCCAGGCGCAGCACGGGGAACTCGCCCCCGGCAGGCAGGATATAGCCCTGCTCCTCCAGCGCGTCCAGGTACTGGCGCATACGCCCCGGCGGGGTGCTTTTCATGATGCCGTAGGTGGGCAGCTCGTCCAGGCCGCGGCGCAGCGTGTTCTGGTCGCGGCTCCCGCGCAGCATCTGCACCAGCGCCACCACCCCAAGCCCGCCCGGCCAGCGCTTTTCGATGCGCGCCAGGCCGGACAGGATCTTCTGCGCTTCGGTCGTGATGTCCGTCTCCACAAAATCGCCGCGGCAGTTGCCGCAGTTGCCGCACTTGCCGGCATGGCTTTCGCCAAAATAGTTCAGCAGGTAGCCGCGCAGGCAGCGGGTCGTTTTGCAGTAGCCCACCATGCGGTCCAGCCGCTCCAGGTCGCGGGCGCGGGCGGCCTCGTCCTCCGCCGGCGTCAGTTCTTCGTTATCGCGCCCGTTTTCTATAAAATAGCGCGCGGTCTGGACGTCCCCCAGCGAAAACAGCAGCACGCACTCGGCCTTTTCGCCGTCGCGCCCGGCGCGGCCGGCCTCCTGGTAGTAGTTTTCCAGGTTCTTGGGCATATTGTAGTGCAAAACAAAACTCACGTTGGATTTGTCGATGCCCATGCCAAAGGCGTTGGTGGCCACCATCACCCGGCGGCGGTCGTAGACGAAGTCCTCCTGGTTTTTGGCGCGCTCCTCGGCCTCCAGCCCGGCGTGGTAGCGCGTGGCCGGGATGCCCGCCGCCCGCAGTTCGCGGCACAGGCTCTCCACCGTTTTGCGCGTGGCGCAGTAAACGATGCCGCTTTTGCCGGGGTGGTCCAGGATATACTCCTCTACATAGCGCTCCTTGTCGCGCGGGCGCTCCACGGCAAAATACAAATTGGGCCGGTCAAAGCCGGTGGTCAGGCAAAGCGGGTCCCGCAGGCCCAGCAGGCGGATGATGTCCTGCCGCACCTGCTCGGTGGCGGTGGCCGTAAAGGCCCCCACCGGCACGCGGCGGGGCAGCCGGGCCAGGAAGGCGGCGATCTTTAAGTAGCTGGGGCGGAAGTCCTGCCCCCACTGCGAAACGCAGTGCGCCTCGTCCACCGCCACCAGCCGCACATCCAGCCGGGCCGCCAGCGCAAGGAAGCCGTTCGTCTCCAGCCGTTCGGGCGCAACGTACAAAACGCGGCACCCCCCGCGCAAAGCCTGCGCCGCCGCCGTGCGCGCGGCAATTTCGTCCTGGCCGGAATGCAGGCAGGCGGCGGGGATGCCCTCCTCCTGCAAAGCGGCCACCTGGTCCTGCATCAGCGAGATCAGCGGCGAGACGACCAGCGTCACCCCGCCCAGCAGCACGGCCGGGATCTGGTAGCAGGCCGATTTGCCCGCGCCGGTGGGCATCACGGCCAGCACGTCCCGCCCGGCCAGCAGCGCGTCGATGACCGGTTCCTGCCCGGGGCGGAACGCGCCGTGGCCAAAGTAGGTCTTTAGTGCGGTCAGTTTATCCATGCAAGGTCCTTCCTGTGCGAAATGCCGCGGGAAACCGGCCGCGGTTGTGAACTTTTTACAAATTTTTCCGTATCGCAGGCAAAGCATTTTACTTTTTGCCAGGGGTTTGTTATAATAAAGCTACGGAACCCGCCGCACCCCGGCGGGGGCCGAACAGCCGGCGCCCGCCGGGGCGCCGCGCAATAAGGGAGGTTTTCCTATGAAAGTTACCTGTACCGGCCGCCGCGTTACCCTGAAGCCGAGTTTTATCGAACTGGCAGAGAAAAAGCTGGCCAAGCTGGATAAATTCTTCCCCCAGGAGGCCGCGGCCCAGGTCACCGTCACGGTAGAAAAAAGCGGCCAGACGGTGGAGCTGACGCTGCGCAGCGGTCCGCTGACCATGCGCGCGGAAAAAACCGACGACCGCATGGAGGACGCCCTGACCGACGCCGTGGACCTGCTGGTGCGCCGGGTGGTCAAGCACCGCAAGCGCCTGGGCGACAAGCTGACCGCCGCCGCCCAGACCGAAGCCCCGCAGGTGGCCGAGGAACCGATGAACATCGTGCGCGAAAAGCACTTTGCCGTCAAGCCCTGCACCACCGAGGAAGCCATTTTGCAGATGGACCTTTTGGGCCACAGCTTCTATTTGTTCCGCAGCGTGGAAAGCGGCGGCATCGAGGCCGTCTACCGCCGCGCCAACGGCGGCTACGGCCTGCTGGTGCCGGAAGAATAACGCACACAACTGCGCCGCCCTTTCCGGGGCGGCGCTCCAGACTGTTGAAAAAGCCGTTCGTTTACTGTTTGTAGAGCTTTCGCCTTGCTTTGTAGGGCGGGGTCTTGACCCCGCCGCACCGCTGATTTTTCAAAAAATTCCTTTGCTGCGCTCTTTTTGGATTTGCTAAGGTGCGGCGGGCGTGAACGCCCGCCCTACGATCCTGCCGGGAACAGCAGGCTTCACAAAGAAAGGATACTTTTTCGATACGCTGCTGCGCCGCCCTTTCCGGGGCGGCGCTTTGCGTTTGTGCTGTTTAGGTCGTTTCGTTTTCGTCCAAACGGATCACCGGGTCGCTGGCCAGCAGGTATTCCTCCGGCGTTTTGCCGGCGGCCTGCGCCCGGCGGGCGCTTTCCTCCTGCGCCGCGCGGAACTGGCGCATCATGCTGGCGGCGCCGTCCGGCGCGACCAGGATGTGGTCCACCAGGTGTACGCCCAGCGCGTCCAGCAGCCGCTCGACCTGCGCCGTGGCCAGCAGGTCGTTGCGCGAGGGCAGCGCCACGCCGGAGGGGTGGTTGTGCGCCAAAAACGCGCAGGTGCTGTCGCCGGCCACGGCCTCCCGCGCCAGCTTGCGGCTGTTGATGCCGGTGTAGTTGGGGATCCCCTGGGACACAAGCACCTCCCGCAGGGGGTAGCACTGGTCGTTCATGGTGATCAGGTAGCACTTTTCCTCCCGCTCGGCCAAAAACAGCGGGGACACATACTCGATGCGGTCGGCTTCGGTGCGCAGGGGGCGCGCCCGGCTGCGGCGCAGCTGCAGCTGATAGAACTGCTCCAACTTGCGCACCGAGGCAAGCAGCCGGGCGCTGGCCGGGCCGACGCCCTTTACTTTGAGCAGCTCCTCCTCGCTGGCGTCCAGCACGCTGCAATAGCTGCCAAAATGTTCGATCAGGCGGTGGGCCAGGGCGTTCGTGTCCTGCCGCGGGATGGAAAAGAACAAAAGATACTCCAGCACTTCGTGCGCGGCCAGGCTGCACAGCCCTTCGCGCCGCACGCGCTGCTGCATCCGGGCGCGGTGGTCGGCGTGGACCGGTTTTTCCTTTTTCTTATCCGCATTTTCCGGCGGGCGGTCCATCGGCGGCACATCCTTTGCTTGCATCTGGATTTAGCTTTATTATATACTATTCTCAACGAATTGCAATCCAGCGGGAGGGGACTGGGATGAAAAAGTTTACGGCCGGCCAAAACGAGGACGGGGTGCGCCTTTCGCGCTTTGTGGAGGGCGTGACCAGCGGGCTGCCGCGCAGCCTTTTGTACAAGAGTTTCCGCAACAAGCGCATCAAAGTAAACGGCAGGCGCGCCGAACCGGACGCCCGCCTGGCGGCGGGCGATGTGATCGAGCTGTATATCAACGACGAATTCTTCCCGCCAAAGCCGGCCCCCGCCGCCAAACCGGCGCGCCGCGCCCCGGCCGTGACCGTGGTGTACGAGGACGGGGACATCGCCGTTTTGTACAAGCCGGCCCGCCTGTTGTGCCACGGCGACCGCACCGGCGACGCCAACCTGATCGACGCCTTTACCGCCCGGCAGATCGCCGCCGGCCAGTACGACCCCCGGGCCGAGCAGCGGTTCGCCCCGGCGCTGTGCAACCGGCTGGACCGCGGCACCGAGGGCCTGGTCATCGCCGCCAAGAACTATGCCGCGTTGCGCGATATGAACGAGATCATCCGCAGCGACTGGCTCAAAAAAGAGTACCTGACCATCACGGTGGGCGCGCCGCCCGCCGGGCGGCACATCGCCTGGCTGCAGCACAGCGAAAAGGGCAACAAGGTGCGCATCCACGCGCGCGAGAGCGAAGGGTACAAGCAGATCATCACCGATGTGACCGTGCTGCGCTGCCAGGGGCCGTACGCTTTGTGCCGCATCGGCCTTGTCACCGGGCGCACCCACCAGATCCGCGCGCACCTGGCCTATCTGGGCCACCCGGTGCTGGGGGATGTCAAATACGGCAACCGCAAGCTCAACGAGCGCAGCGGCTTAAAGACCCAGGCCCTGTGCGCCCAGCGCCTGACCTTTGGCCACATCCCGGAACAAAACGGCCTGCACCGCCTTTCGGGCCGGTGCATCAAGCTGGCCGACCCCGAGATCCTGCGCACCTTCGAGCGCGTCAGCGCCCCGCCCGAACCCTGATGCGCCCAAAAGCCAAAAAGCGCTTTGCCCGCCGCCAATTTTTTGGCGGCGGGCATCTTGTGTATTGCCCCGGGTTGCGGTATACTAATAGGGTATCTCTGGGCGTGTGCCCATTTATAAGTAAAGGAACCCGGAGGGGCTGTTTTGGAAAGACTGAGCTATACCCACGATGCGGCGGCCGCCGCCGTCATCGCTTCCGTTTACCCCGATGCGCCGCCCATGGCCTATGTGCGCAGCTTCGGCTGCCAGCAGAACGCCGCGGACGGCGAAAAGATCTGCGGCGTTTTGCAGGACGTCGGCTTCGGCATTACCGATACGCTGGAACAGGCCGACCTGATCCTGTTCAACACCTGCGCCGTGCGCGAACACGCCGAACAGCGCGTGTTCGGCAACGTCGGCGCGCTCAAGCAGCTCAAGGAGCGCAACCCCAAACTGGTCATCGGCGTGTGCGGCTGCATGGCGCAGCAGGCGCATATCGTGGACAAGCTGCGCCGCAGCTACCCGTATGTGGACCTGGTGTTCGGCGTGGACGGCATCGACCGCCTGCCCGCCATGCTGGCCGAGCGTTTCCGCCGCGGCCGGCGCTACTTGGAGGAGCCGCGCACCCGCAACGCCGTGGTCGAGGACCTGCCCACCCGGCGGGATTCCGGTTTCCGCGCCTGGCTGCCCATCATGTACGGGTGCGATAACTTCTGCACCTACTGCATCGTGCCCTATGTGCGCGGGCGGGAGCGCAGCCGCGCGCCGGCGGATATTCTGGCCGAGTTCCGGGGCCTTGTGGCCGCCGGCTACAAAGAGATCACCCTGCTGGGCCAGAACGTCAACAGCTACGGCAAGGGCCTTGAAGAGCAGATCGACTTTGCCGACCTGCTCAACCTGCTCTGCGCGGTGCCCGGCGACTACCAGATCCGCTTTATGACCAGCCACCCCAAGGACGCAAGCCGCAAGCTGATCGACACCATCGCCGCGCAGGCGCGCCTGTGCAAGCACATCCACCTGCCCGTGCAGTCGGGCAGCGACCGGCTGCTGGCGCGCATGAACCGGCATTACACCGCCGCGCAGTACCGCGAACTGATCGACTACGCGCGGGCCAAGATCCCCGGCGTGACCTTTTCCAGCGACATCATCGTCGGCTTCCCCGGCGAGACGGAGGAGGATTTTAAGGCCACGCTCGACCTGGTCGAGGCGGTCGGCTATATGCAGCTGTTCACCTTTATCTATTCCAAGCGCGAAGGCACCCCGGCCGCCAAAATGGACGACCCCACCCCCCGCGCCGAAAAAACCGCCCGCATGGAGCGCCTGCTGGCTTTGCAGGAGCGCTGCTCCCACGCGGCGGTGGAAGCCCTGGTCGGCCAAACCGTGCGCGTGCTGGTCGAGGGCGCGGGCCGCGCACCCGGCACGCTCAACGGCCGGCTGGACAACAACCTGGTCGTCGAGTTCCCGGCCGACGAAAGCCTGGTCGGCCAGTGGGCGAACGTGCGCCTGACGGGCGCACGCGCCGCCATGCTGGCGGGCGAGCAGGCCTAAGGCAAAACCGCAAACGATAACAGAAAACAAAGGAGAAAAACCATGGATTGCATCGATCTTTTTAAGAAAGCCGCCGTCGCCCTGCAGACCGACCCCCGCTACCTGGAGCTGGACGCCGCGCGCCGCCAGAACGATATGGACGAGGAGCTGCAGAACCTGATCGGGGAGTTCAACCTTGCCCGCCTGGACCTGAACAACGAAGCCGGCAAGGCGGAGCCGGACGCCGCCCGCACGGCGGAGCTGAACCAGCGCGTCAACGACCTGTACACCCAGATCATGGCCAGCGAGGGCATGGTGCGCTACAACACCGCCAAGAGCGAGTGCGAAGCGCTCATCAGCCACATCGACGCCATCATCAACACCGCCATGAACGGCGGCGACCCCATGACCGTGAACCCGCCGGCCGGCGGCTGCACCGGCAGCTGCGCCACCTGCGGCGGCTGCCACTGACCGCAAAACAGACTTTTTCGACTTTTTCAGGAGCGTGAACCATGGCCGGACAAACCGTATCGCCCATGATGCAGCAGTATTTCGAGATCAAGCGCCAGCACCCCAACGAGATCCTGTTCTACCGCGTGGGCGATTTTTACGAAATGTTCTACGACGACGCCCTCACCGCCTCCCGCGAGCTGGAACTGACCCTGACCGGCAAGGCCTGCGGCGGCGAGGAGCGCGCCCCCATGTGCGGCGTGCCGTTCCACTCCTACGAGATCTATGTGGCCCGCCTCATCGCCAAGGGCTACAAGGTGGCCATCTGCGAGCAGATGGAGGACCCTGCCCTGGCCAAAGGCCTGGTCAAGCGGGACATCATCCGCGTGGTCACCCCCGGCACGGTCATCGAGTCCAGTATGCTCAAGGAGGACAAGAACAACTACCTGTGCTCCATCTGCGCCAAGCGGGTGCGCCGCAGCTGGAAGGCCGGCGTCTGTTTTGCCGATATCTCCACCGGCGAAGCCTGGGCCACCGAGCTGAGCAGCGACAAGATGGGCGGCGCGCTGATCGCCGAGCTGTGCCGCTTTATGCCCAGCGAGATCCTGATGAACCCGGCCGTCCTGGACCTGAAGGACCTGACGGGCTACATCAAGCAGCACTCCAACGCCCTGGTGGAACTGCGCGAGGACGCCTGCTACCGGCCCGCCGTGCTGCAAGCCGACCTGGCCGCGCAGTTCGGCCCCGACTGGGAAAAAACCGCCGGCTTTGCGCCGGACGGCCTGGCCGCGCCGGCTTTCGGCGCGCTGCTGGGTTATCTGAAAGAGACCCAAAAGCACGGCATCGACCGCATCAAAGCCGTGCAGAACTACGCCGACGCGCAGTATATGCGCCTTTCGCCGGTCACCCGCGCCAACCTGGAACTGACCGAAACGATGCGCGGGCGCGAAAAGCGCGGCACGCTTTTGTGGGTGCTGGACAAGACCGAAACTTCGATGGGCAAGCGGATGCTGCGCACCTGGATCGAGCAGCCGCTGGTGGACCCGGCGGTCATCAACGCGCGGCTGGACGCGGTCGAAGCGCTGTACAACGCCAACGTGGGCCGCGCCGAGCTGAAGGAGGCGCTGTCCCATGTGTTCGACATCGAGCGCCTGACCACCCGCATCCTGTACGGCTCCGCCACCCCGCGGGAGGTCAAGGCCCTGGGCGATACCTGTTTGCAGCTGCCCGCCGTCAAGGCGCAGGCCCAGGCGGCGGACGCCCCGCTGCTGGCCGAACTGGCCGACGCCGTGGACCCGCTGGCCGATATCCTGGACCTTATCACCCGCGCCTTGGTGGACGACCCGCCCGCCAACCTGAAGGACGGCGGGGCCATCCGCCCCGGCTACAACGCCGAGGTGGATGAACTGCGCGACATCATGCACGGCGGCAAGGGCGTCCTTTCCCAGATGGAGGCCAAGCTGCGCGAGGAGACCGGCATCCCCAAGCTCAAGATCGGCTTTAACAAGGTGTTCGGCTATTACATCGAGGTCAGCCGCAGCTATGTGGGCAGCGTGCCCGACACCTTTACCCGCAAGCAGACGCTGACCACCGGCGAGCGCTACATCACCCCCGAGTTAAAAGAGCTGGAAAACAAGATCCTGGGCGCCAATGAGCGGCTGCTGGTGCTGGAACACCAGCTGTTTGCCGACCTGCTCGGCGCCATTTCGGCGCAGATCCTGCGTTTGCAGCGCACGGCCGCGGCCGTGGCGCAGCTGGACGTGCTGGCCTCTTTTGCCGAAGCCGCCGTGCAGAACAACTACACCAAACCCACGGTCGACGACAGCGACGTGCTGGACATTGCCGAAGGCCGCCACCCGGTCATTGAGCAGATGCTCAAAAACAGCCTGTTCGTGCCCAACGATACCACGCTGGACGAGGGCGAAAACCGGATGCTCATCATCACCGGCCCCAATATGGCCGGCAAATCGACTTATATGCGGCAGAACGCCCTCATTGCGCTGATGGCGCAGATCGGCAGCTTTGTGCCGGCGGCGCGCTGCCATGCGGGCGTGGTGGACGCCATCTTTACGCGGGTGGGCGCTTCGGACGACCTGGCCGCCGGCCAGTCCACCTTTATGGTCGAAATGACAGAGGTGGCGGAGATTTTGCAAAACGCCACCCGCCGGAGCCTGGTCATCCTGGACGAGATCGGCCGCGGCACCTCGACCTTTGACGGCATGAGCATCGCCCGCGCCGTGGTAGAATACATCTGCGACCACATCGGCTGCAAAACGCTGTTCGCCACCCATTACCACGAACTGACCGGCATGGACAAGGACGTGGCCGGGGTAAAGAACTACAACATCGCGGTCAAAAAACGCGGCGAGGACATCACGTTTTTGCGCCGCATCGTGGCCGGCCCGGCCGACGACAGCTACGGCATCGAGGTCGCCAAGCTGGCCGGTTTGCCGGACGCCGTCATCAAGCGCGCCCACGCCGTGCTGCGCGGGCTGGAGGCCCAGGCCCCCGGCCGCCATACGGCGCTGCAGCTCGACTTTGACACGGTGGAGGAATACCAGAACCCCGCCGTGCCCAGCGAGGTGGTGGACAAGCTGCGCGCGCTGGATATCGAAACGCTCACCCCGCTGGAAGCGCTCAACTTCCTCTATCAGCTCAAGCAGGCGCTGAACGACCAATAAGCCCCTGCCCTGCATTTCAGGTGACCCCCTATGCCCAAAATTCATGTTTTAGACAAACACACCGCCGAACTCATCGCCGCCGGCGAAGTGGTCGAGCGGCCGGCCTCGGTGGCCAAAGAACTGCTGGAAAACGCCATCGACGCCGGCGCCACCCAGATCTCGCTGTCCATCCGCCGCGGCGGCGTGGAACAGCTGCAGATCACCGACAACGGCTGCGGCATCGAGTCGGACTCCATCGAAAACGCCTTTGTGCGCCACGCCACCAGCAAGATCGCCGCGGCCGAGGACCTTGCCCGCATCCACACGCTGGGCTTCCGCGGCGAAGCGCTGGCCTCCATCGCCAGCGTGGCGCGGGTGGAGCTGCTGACCAAGAGCGACGCCGACGAGTTCGCGCTGTGCTACCGCATTGCCGGCGGCGTGCCCCAGGGCACGGAGCCGGGCGCGCGCGGGCGCGGCACCACCATCACGGTCAGCGATTTGTTCTACAATACCCCCGCCCGCATGAAGTTCCTGAAAAAGGATGTCAGCGAAGGGAACTTTGTGGCCGACGCCGTGGCCCACGCCGCGCTGTCCCACCCGGAGATCTCCTTCCGCTTTGTGCGCGAGGGCAAGCAGCAGTTCGTCACCCCCGGCGACGGCAGCCTGCGCAGCGCGGTCTACGCCGTGCTGGGGCGGGACTTTGCCCGCGATCTGCTGGACGTGGCGGGGGAAAGCGGCATTTATACGGTCGGCGGCCTTATCACGCCGCCGCGCGCCTGCCGCGGTTCGCGCAGTGCGCAGCATTTTTACGTCAACGGCCGCTATGTCAAAAACCGCACCATGATGGCCGCGCTGGAAAACGCCTACAAGGGCACCGTCATGCAGGGCAAGTTCCCCGGCGCGGTGCTCATGCTGACCCTGCCGGCCGAGCTGGTGGACGTGAACGTCCACCCCGCCAAGACCGAGATCCGCTTTGCGCGTGAAAGCGATGTGTTCGACGCCGTCTACCGCGCCGTGCGCGCGGCGCTGGCCGCGCCCGGCAGCGGCGAATGCCTGTTCCGGCTGGGCGGCACGGCCCCGGAAAGCCCGCAGCCCCCGCAGCCGCCCGCCCGGGCCGAAAAGCCCGCCCCGGCGGCGCCGCGCCCGGCCGCCGCGCCGCAAAAGCACTTCGCCACCCTTTCGGCGGCGGAATTCCGCGCGCTGCACCGCCTGACCGACGCCGTGCCCGCCCGCGCGGTGCCGGGGCTGGGGCTGCCGGCCGCCGCGCCCGTTCCCGATACCATCGAACTGGCCTCCGCCCCGGCCGCCGGGCCGGAGAGCGTGCTGGACATCCGGCCGGACGAAAGCCCCGCCGTGCAGGCCCCGGCCGCGGCCGCCGCGGACCTGCCCGACCTGCCCGACGCCGCGGGCCGCACGCTGGCCGGCGTGCTGCCCGGACTGCTGGACGGCCTGGCCCCGGCGCCGGCCCCCCGGCCGCCCGAAGAGCCCGAACCGGCCGGCCTTTCCGCCCTGCCCGCCCCCGAGCAGCAGACCTTTGCCCCCGCGCCGGCCAGCGCCCCGCTGCGCCTGGTGGGCGAGGTGTTCAAGACCTACATCATCACCGAGCGCGAAGGCGAGCTGTGCCTGATCGACAAGCACGCCGCGCACGAGCGCATTTTGTACGAGCAGCTGGCCGAACACTACGGCGACGTGCCCGCCCAGCTGCTGCTGGTGCCGGTGCAGGTCAACCTTTCGGCCGAAGAAAAGCAGGCCGTGCTGGACCACCTGGAACTGCTGCGCAGCGCCGGCATCGAAGCCGAGGACTACGGCGGCCCCACCGTCATCGTGCGGGCCGTGCCGGCCGACGTGCCGGTGGACGATGTGGCCGATATGCTGCTGGAACTGGCCGATAAGCTCAAGGACGGCGGCCGCGACGCCCTGCGCGAAAAGACCGAGTGGGTGCTGCATTCCATCGCCTGCCGCGCCGCCGTCAAGGCCGGCGACCGCACCGCCGCGCAGGAGATGGTGGCCCTGGCGCAGAAGATTTTGGACGGCAGCGTGCCGCCGTTCTGCCCCCACGGCCGCCCCTGCGTGCTCAAGATCACCCGGAAGGAGCTGGAAAAACAGTTTGGCCGCCTTGTGTGAAAGACCCGCGGTCGTGGCCGTCGGCGGGCCTACGGCCACCGGCAAGACCGCGCTGGCCGTGCGGCTGGCCCAAACCTTCGGCGGCGAGGCCATCAGCGCCGATTCCATGGAGGTCTACCGCGGCCTGGACATCGGCACCGCCAAAGCCACGCAGGCCGAGCGCGCCGGCGTGCCGCACCACCTGCTGGACATCCTGGACCCGGACGAGGCGTACAGCGTGGCCGATTTCACCGCCGCGGCCGGCGCCTGCATCCGCCGCCTGGCCGCGCAGGGCCGGCTGCCCATCCTGGCCGGGGGCACCGGGCTGTACCTTACCAGCCTGCTTTCCGGGCTGGATTTCAGCGCCGAAACGGCGGACCCGGCCCTGCGCGCCGCCCTGCGCCGCCGCGCCGAGACCGAAGGCCCCGCCGCGCTTTATGCCGAGCTGGCCCGCCTGGACCCGGCCTACGCCGCCACCGTCCACCCCAACAACCTGACCCGCGTGCTGCGCGCGCTGGAGATCGCCGCCGTCACCGGCCGCCCTTTAAGCGCGCAGCGCGCCGCCGCCCGCCCGGCCCGGCCGCCCTACCGCGCGCTGTGCCTGTGCCTGGCTTACCATGACCGCGCAGCGCTCTACCGCCGCATCGACGCGCGGGTGGACCGCATGATGGAACAGGGCCTTTTGGCCGAGGCCCGCTATGTTTACGAAAACCGCGCCCGCTTTGCCGCCGCCGCGCAGGCCATCGGCTACAAAGAGCTGTTCCCCTACCTGGCCGGCGAAAGCGAGCTGGCCCCCTGCGTGGCCGCGCTCAAGCAGGCGTCCCGCCGCTACGCCAAGCGGCAGCTGACCTGGTTCCGCCACCAGGGCGAAGCGACCTGGCTCTATCTGGACGAACCGGGCGCGCCGCCCGCCGCCGAGCGGGCCGAAGCGCTGGTGCGCGAATTTCTGGCAGGGGGCTGACCCCCCGCGCCGCAGACCCAAACGAAAGGAGGCACTGCCATGCAGGACCGCGAAGACCGCCGCCGCCACGCCCTGCGCGCCGCAGGGTATATCTGCATAGCGCTGCTGGTCATGGCCGGCATTTACCTGGTCATCCAGCTCTACGCCATTTTGGGGCGCACCTACCGCACCGAGACCGCCATCGCCTACACGATGGAGGATACCCTGACCCTGCCCGGCATCGCCGCCTTTGAAGCGGTCGCCGTGCCCGGCAGCGGCAGCCTGGGCTACCTGGCGGCGGACGGCGAGCGCGTGACCGCGGGCACCGTGCTGGCCGAAGTGTACACCGACCCCGCCCAAAGCGCCGAGCGCGAGGAGCTGGACCGCCTGGACCGCGCGATCGAACTGCTGACCAAATCGGAAAATTCGGTCGGCAGCGACCTTTCGCTGCTGACCGCCCAGACGCAGAGCGCGCTGTACGACCTGCTGGACCAGCTGGACGCCGCCGATTATACCGGCATGAGCGAAGCCGTGGACGCCTACCTGCTGGCGCAGAACCGCCTGCAGGTCTCCACCGGCCAGAGCGAAGGGTTCGGGGCGGCCATTGCCGACCTGCAGGCCCAGCGCGACGCCGCGGCCGCCGCTTTGCAGGGGCTGGCCACCATAACGGCCGACCGCAACGGCTATTTCATCTCGGCCGCGGCGGCGCAGCCGCTGGATATCAGCGAGGAAACGCTGCAAAACGACACCCCGGCTTCGCTGGCCGCGCGCCTGCAGCAGGAACTCCCCGCCGCCGGCGCGGGGGAGGCCGGGCGCATCGTGACCGGCTTTTCCTGGCGGTTTTACGGCGTGTGCAGCCTGGAGGACGCCGCCCGCTTTGACGGTGTGACCGACGTGCAGATCCGCGTGCCCGGCAAACAGGAGACCGCGCTGGACGCCGAGGTGGTCGAAGTGCTGCCCGACGAGGAGAGCGGCCTGGCCAAAATCACCGTCGAATGCCGCACAATCAACGCCGACGTGCTGCGCCTGGGGTGCGAGGAGGCGCAGATCGTGCTGGCCACCTACACGGGCATCCGCGTGAACAAGGCGGCGCTGCACATTGTGGACGGCGCGCGCGGCGTGTACGTGAAATACGGCAGTTTGCAGCGCTTCCGCCGCATCACGGTCGAATTTGAGGACGAAAACTACCTGCTGGTGCCGGACGGCGGCGCCGTCGGCACCGAAAACGAAGTCCGCCTGTACGACGAGATCATTGTGGAAGGCCCCAACCTGCAGGACGGCGGGCTGGTCTAGCCCGCGCCCCAGCGCAGAATTTGGGCGCGCCATATTGACAAGCGGCCCAAAAAAGACGATAATGGTTTATGTATATCGCTGGGAGTTTGTCCGCGCCCGGCGGCGGGGCCGGCAGGCCCCTGTTTATGGAAATAGAACGCAGAGGAGAATATACCATGTCCATGTTTGATGGCCTGAAAAACGTGCTGGGTATCAACCAGGACCCTGATGGGGACGCCTATATCGACGATACCGAGGACGAGATCTTCGCCGGCGGCCAGGGGGGCGCCCCCGCGCCGGAGTATGCCCAGCAGGAACCCGCGCAGCAGCGCAACAAGGTGGTCAACATCAACGCCACCACCCAGCTGCAGGTCGTGCTGGTCAAGCCGGAGCGCTTTGACGATGCTTCCGCCATTGCGGACCAGCTCAACGCCAAGCGCACGGTGGTGCTCAACCTGGAATCCACCAACAAAGAGGTCTCCCGCCGCCTGATCGACTTTTTGTCCGGCGTGGCCTACGCCAACAACGGCCAGATCAAGCGGGTGGCTACCAGCACCTTTATCATCACGCCCTACAACGTCGATATCATGGGCGACCTGATCGACGAACTGGAGAACAATGGCGTCTTTTTCTGAGGAGCCGTCCGCGCCGCGCCGTGGGTTCATCCCGCCGCAGACCGAGCAGGAACGCTTTTTTATGCGCCGCATAGAGGAGCTGTGCCGCCTGGCCGAGGCGCGCGGCATCCCGCGCAGCACCGGCTTTTTGTCCGACAGGGAGCAGGCGCTGGCCACGGCGGCCATGAACCGCGCGGGCTGCGCCTGCGGCCGCTTTTGGGGCGGCTGGCCGGGGGCGGAACGCCGGGTGCTGTGCCTGGAACCGGCGGGCGCCTGGCCGCAGGAGCCGGTGGCCGCGGTGCGCATCACCGCCCGGGGCGAACCGGCCCCCGGCCACCGCGACCTGCTGGGCGCGCTGCTGGCCTTAGGCATCGAGCGGACCTGCGTGGGCGATATCCTGCCCGACCCCGCCGCCCCCGGGGAAAGCTACGCCTTTGTGCTGGCGGACAAAGCCGAGTTTTTGGCCGCCGAACTGACCCAGGCCGGCCGCTGCCCGGTGCGCTGCACGCCCTGCGGCGCGGTGCCGGACTCGGTCCTGGCCGCGCCGCAGCGCGCGCTGAAAGAAGCCACGGTGCCCAGCCTGCGGGCGGACGCCGTGCTGGGCGCCATGCTGCACACCTCGCGCGGGCTGGCCGCCCAGGCCATCGCCGCCGGCAAGGTGGAGCTGAACCACCTGCCGCTGCACTCGGCGCACGAGCCGGTGTATGCGGGCGACCTTTTTACCGTGCGCGGGGCCGGGCGCTGGCGGGTGCAGGAGATCGGCGGCAAAAGCCGCAAAGACCGCATATTCATCAGCTATTACCAGTATTGACCCCGGAAACGGACCCCCGGAACGTGCCTCACAGCGGGCCAGCCCGCTGTGACCAAGGGCCGCGGCCCTGAACAGGAGGAATGACGGATGATTGCATCAGAGGACGTGCGCCGCGTGACGTTTGAACGCGCCATGCGCGGCTACCGCTGCGAGGACGTGGACGATTACCTCAAACAGGTGGCCGACAGCATGGACGCGCTGGCCGCCGAAAACGAGGACCTGCAGAAAAAGCTCGTCGTGCTGGCCCAGCGCATCGACCAGTACCGCGCCGAGGAGGATACCCTGCGCACCACCATGATCAACGCGCAGCGCCTGGGCGAAAACGTCATCAAGGAGGCCAAGCAGAAGGCCGCCGAGATCATCCGCGCGGCCAGCATCAAGGCCGACGACCGCGAGCAGCACGCCCGCGACGAAGTCGAGCTGGCCAAGCAGGAGCTGATCACGCTGAAAAAAGAGGCCACCAGCTTCAAAAAGACGCTGATGGGGATGTACCGCGAGCATATCGAGGTGCTCAGCAAGATCCCCGAATATTCCGAACACCCGGAGGAGGCGGAGGAGGACCCGCTGCCGCCCGCCTTTACCGAGCCGGCGGCCGAACCCCCGGTGTACGAGGAACCCGCCCCCGCCCAGGAGCCGGAGCCGGCGCCGTCCTACGAAGAAGCGCCCGAACCCGCCCCTTATGAGGAACCGGCGTATTACGAGGAGGAGGAAGAGCCGCAGCCCGGAAACCGGGTGAGCACGGTGGAGTTTGCCATCGCGCCCAAAGAGGACGACCCGCAGCCCGCGGCGGAGCCGACGGGGGAACTGCCCGACGCTTCGGCCCTGTTTGAGCAGCCGGCCGCGGCCGAGCCCCCCAAAAAAGCCGCCCGCACCCGCAGCGGCGCGGCCAAAAAGCCCGCCCGCAAGCCCAAGGCCCAGCCCGGGCCGGACGACCTGCCCGCGGCGTTCGATTCGTTCCAGGGCGTGGATTATAACGACTGAGCGGCCGCCGGCCGCACCTGCCCCACGGCAGCATAGAGGCAATCTAAAGAGGGAGAGTGTACCACTTTGGCGCAGAATTACAACGATACCATCCACAAGATGGCGACCCCGTTCGAAATGCGGGCGGGGCTGCCGAAAAAGGAACCCAATATGCTCAAGGACTGGGCGGAAAACCACGTCTACGAGCGCATGATCCAAAATAACGAGGGTAAGCCCCGCTTTATCCTGCACGACGGCCCGCCGTATGCCAACGGCAGCATCCACATTGGCACCGCGCTCAACAAAATCATCAAGGACATCATCCTGCGCTACAAGAATATGGCCGGCTACTGCGCGCCGTATGTGCCCGGCTACGACACCCACGGCCTGCCCATCGAGCTGAAGGCGCTCGGCTCCCTGGGGGATAAAAAGGCCGATATCTCCAAGCTGGAGCTGCGCCGCATCTGCCGTGAGTTCGCCACCGAGCACATCGACCTGATGAACAGCCAGTTCCAGCGCCTGGGCGTGCAGGGCGACTTTGCCGACCCCTACCTGACCCTCAAGCCGGAGTTCGAGGCCCGCCAGGTCGAGATCTTTGGCAAAATGGCGCTCAAGGGCTACATCTACAAGGGCAAGCGGGTGGTCTACTGGTGCCCGGAGGACCAGACCGCCCTGGCCGAAGCCGAGATCGAATACGGCGAGGACCCCTGCGATTCCATCTATGTCCGCTTTAAGCTGACCGCCGACCCCCACGGCGTGCTGGCCGCCGCCGGCGTGCCGCTGGAAAAGGCGTACATCGTCATCTGGACCACCACCACCTGGACGCTGCCCGCCAACGTGGCCACCTGCGTCCACCCGGACTTCGACTATGTGGCCGTCAAGATCGGCGGCAGCTACCACCTGATGGCCGAAGGCCGCGTGCAGGCCACCATGGCCGCCTGCGGCATCACCGACTACACCGTGCTGGACGCGCGCATCCCCGGCCGCGACCTGGAACTGCTGGAATACCAGCACCCCTTCCTGGAGCGCAAGGGCTTGGTCATCCTGGGCAGCCATGTCACGCTGGAAAGCGGCACCGGCTGCGTACACACCGCGCCCGGCCACGGCGAGGACGACTTTAACGCCTGCGTGCCCTACCCGCAGCTGCCCTTTGTCATGCCGGTGGACGCCGCCGGCCGCCTGACCGAGGAGGGCGGCAAAGAGTTTGCCGGCATGAAGGTCTGGGCCGCCAACAAGGCCAT
>CALWNS010000019.1 GCA_944382805.1 uncultured Gemmiger sp.
TTATGTGCGCGGCCGTACCGTTGAGATTTTGCCTTGGTTTGTAGGGCGGGCGATTTCGCCCGCCGCACCTTGGAAAAATCCAAAAAACGGGGAACGCCGATATTTTTTGAAAATTCATCGGTGCGGCGGGCGTGAACGCCCGCCCTACACATGGGGGTTACGTTCGTTACAAATATGGGCCACGCGGTACCCGTGGTTCGTAGGGAACGGTCTTGACCGTTCCGGGGGCGTGCAGGCCGCCGCAAACGCCGCGGGCCGATCTCCGGCCTAAGAGCCGCCGCTGCGCGGCGGTTGGCCTCCGAAACGCGCCTGCGGGCGCAGTGACGAGCATCGGCCCCTACAGCGCGTCTTTTACGCCCGGCGCAAAACTTTGGCCGCGCGGTGTGGGGGCGTTGCAAAAACCGCAGCCCGGCGGGGGTCCCGCCGGGCTGCGAACAAAACGATATTCCCTTTTGGCAAACTTACGCTTTTTTGGGCTGGCTGTCGGCGGAGGGGAAGATGATCTTGTTCACAAAGAAGAACACGACCATCGAGACGCCGCCGTTGAGCACCGTGGTGCCGATGTTATAGATGAAGTCCGGCACAAGCAGGCCGGCCACCGCCACCCAGATGCAGTTGATGGAGTTGACGATGCAGGTGATGACGCAGAACGCCACAAAGTACCACGCGATCTGCGGCCCCAGCCTGCCCTTGGAGCGGAACACAAAGTTGCGCTGGATGGGGAAGTTGACCACCTCACCAATGACCATGGCCACCATGTAGGCGCAGAAGTAGGCAAGGCCGCCGTGCGCCTGGTCGTAGCCCAGGATGTTCCATTCGAACGTCTCGCCAAACAGCGGCAGCGGGATGCCCGGCCAGCCGAAGCTCTGGTCGCCCAGGCCGGCGAACGCCGCGGGCAGGAACTGCAGCATCAGGTACTTGAACACCGTGATGACGTTGCTGACAATGACGAACAGCCCGCCTTCGCGCACCCACTTGGCTGCGGCGGGGTGCTTTTCCGCAAAGCTGGTCCAGAAATTCAACGCTCAGCCCTCCTTTTTCTGTTGCAGGCGCTTTTCCATGGCGCTGTTTTGGATCATGTTCTTGACCATCTCGTACAAGACGCGCAGGATGCCGATGATCCAAAAGCCTTTCAGCTCCATCACCAGGCCGTCCACCATGCCCATGCTGACCATGCCGCCGGTCATTTTGGCAATGGCGCGCAGCGGCATATTGTAGTTGAACAACAGGTTCAGGTCCGGCGTGCCCTTTTTCAGGCTGGAATCCAAAAGATACTTGTGGATCACATGGATCAGCCAGCCCAGCGGGCTGCGGCCGTGGCCGATCTCGCCCAGGGTCATGTTGCGGTCGATGCGCACTTTTTCGTGCGGGAGGGGGCGGCCCAGCAGCGTTTCGAACTCCTTGTCCGGCACGTCCTGCACCTGGCCGCTCTGGTAATGGGGCAGCGCCAGCCCGGCATAGGGGTCCGCCGCGCCGGCCGGCGCCACCGTGACGGCGCCCTCCAGCCGGATGTCGGCGCAGGAGGCGCCCACCAGCACGGTGTAGCTGCCGCCCTCCACGGCCCAGGCGTTGGCCGTCTCGTTCCAGTAGCGGAAGGCTTTGTCGTCCAGCGGGATCTCGACCGCGCGGCTCTCGCCGGCCGCCAGGCGGACGCGGGCAAAGGCTTTCAGCTCCAGCGCGGGGCGGAACACCTTGGCGTCCGGCTTGGCGATGTACACCTGCACGACCTCGTCGCCCGCGCGCTCGCCGGTGTTGGTCAGCGTCAGGCGCACGCCCTGCGGCGTGGCCTGCAGGTGGCTGTAGGCAAATTTGGTGTAGGAAAGCCCGTACCCGAACGGGTAGGCCACCGGCACGGCGGCGGTCTGGTAGTAGCGGTAACCGACGTACAGGCCCTCGCGGTATTCGACCGTGCGGCCCACGTCGCCAAAGTTTTTGCGGCTGGGGTCGTCCTCCAGGTGCAGCGGCCAGGTCTCGGCCAGCTTGCCGCCGGGGTTCGTCCGGCCGGTCAGCACGTCCAGCAGCGCGCCGGCCGCGGCCTGGCCGCCCAGGCCGGTCCACACCAGCGCCTGGCAGTGGCTGGCCCAGGGCGTCTCCACGGCGGAGCCGCTGGTCAGCACCACGACCACATGGGGGTTGGCGCGGTGGACGGCCAGCAGCAGGTCGATCTGGTTCTGCGCCAGCTTCATGTGGCTGCGGTCCAGCCCCTCCGATTCCTGCACCTCGTCCAGCCCCAGGAACAGCAGCGCCACATCGGCCCGGGCGGCCAGGGCGGCGGCTTCGGCCTGTTTGGCGGCGTCCGGCTTGCCGTGGCGGTCGTAGCCGGGGGCAAAGCCCACGCCGTGCAGGCCGCTGCGCCCGAACACGTCCAGGAAGGTATCCACCCGCGGGGCGTTGACCAGGCTGGAGCCTGCGCCCTGGTAGCGCGGGGTCTGGGCGAAATCGCCGATCACGGCGATTTTGGCTTCGGGGTCCAGCGGCAGCAGGCCGGCGCTGTTTTTCAGCAGCACGATGCACTCGGCCGCGGCCTTGCGGGCCAGGGCGTGGTGGGCGTCCCAGTCGATGGTTTTGGGCGCGCGGGCCAGGGCGGCGCTCGTCTCGTCCGCCAGCTGCAAAAATTCGGCCAGGCGGGCGTTCACGTCCACCTCGGAAATTTTGCCGTCGTGTACGGCCTTGACCAGCTCGCGCACCGAATCCAGGCCCGGGGCGGGCATTTCCAGCGTGGAACCGTTCTTTACGCCCAGGGCGTGGTCGTTGGAGCCGCCCCAGTCGGTCACGACCGCGCCGGCAAAGCCCCAGTCGTCGCGCAAGATCTCTTTCAGCAGGTGGGCGTTCTCGTTGGCGTAGGCGCCGTTGACCAGGTTGTAGCTGGTCATGATGGTCTTGGGCTGCCCCTCCTTGACCGCGATCTCAAAGTTGGTCAGGTAAAGTTCGCGCAGCGTGCGCTCGTCCACCACCGAATCGGTGGCCATGCGGCGCAGCTCCTGGCTGTTGGCGGCAAAGTGCTTGGGGCAGGCGGAAACGCCGTTTTTCTGGATGCCGCGCACATAGGCGGCGGCCATTTTGCCCGAAAGGTACGGGTCTTCGGAAAAATATTCAAAGTTGCGGCCGCACAGCGGGCTGCGCTTGGTGTTGAGGCCGGGCCCCAGCAGCACCGCCACGTCCTGGGCGGCGGCTTCTTCGCCCAGGGCGGCGCCGACCTCCTCGCCCAGGGCTGTGTCCCAGCTGGAGGCCATGGCCGAAGCGGTGGGGAAGCAGGTGGCCGGCTCGCTGGGGTTCTGGCCCAGGTGGTCGGCCGGGCCGGCCTGTTTGCGCACGCCGTGCGGGCCGTCCGAAAGCCACAGCGCCGGGATGCCGTACTGCGGCAGCGCCCGCGTTTTGAAGGTGGCCGCGCCGGACAGCAGCGCGCATTTTTGCTCCAGCGTTAAGGTGCGGAGCAGTTCGGTGATATCGATGGATGGCATACGGCAGGATTCCTTTCCAGATAAAAAGGGGGGCCGCGCCCGGCGCTTCTGCCTGCCGGCAGAAGCCGGACGCGGCCCTGTTCTGTGCGCTTATTCAGTTAGATTCGGTTTGGCCCTCAGGCGGAAACTTCCTCTTTTTTGCGCTTGCTGTAGCCCTTGCGGATGGCGGTCACTTCCAGCACGACCACCAGCAGGCCGATGGCCACGTCGGCCGCGATAAAGGCGATCTGCCAGGCCGGCATACCGGGGTTCAGGTTCTCCTCGCTGTAAGCGCGGGAGTTGACCACCGTGTACAGGATGTTGTGGGTGGCGGTGCGCATGGCCTGCTGGCCGGCGTTGCTGATCTCGCCGCCGGTCAGGCTGCCCACCAGGCTGGTCTGGGTCGGGTAGTTCACCAGGCAGAAGTCGGTGCCGTTGCGCACGCCCTGGTCGGCGCTCATGTAGCCGTACACGCCGAAGTAGTCGGTCAGCACCATGCCCACAAAGCCCCATTCGTCGCGCAGCACGGTGTTGCACAGCTCGTCGCAGCCGCCGGCCCAGCGGTTGCCGATGTAGTTGAAGCTGGACATGACGGCCCCCGCGCCGCCCTGCTTGATGGCCATTTCAAACGGCTTGAGGTAGATCTCGCGGATGGCCTGCTCGGTGCTCCAGGTACACAGCATCCCGCAGCGGTTGGTCTCCTGGTCGTTCAGGGCAAAGTGCTTGACATAGGCGTACACGCCGTGGTCGGCCGCGCCCAGGACGGCGTTGGCCGCCATGGCGCCGGACAGGACCGGGTCTTCGGAATAATATTCGAAGTTACGGCCGGCGAACGCGGAGCGGTGGATGTTCATGGCCGGGGCATACCAGCCGGAAACGTCCATCTCGTCGGCCATCTGGCCGATGCTGTCGCCAAAGGCGCGGGCGATCTCGGTGCTCCAGGTGTTGGCGATCATGACCGCCGCCGGGAAGCCGATGGAGCCTTTGCCGGTAAAGTTGTTGTTGATGGAGGCGGGGCCGTCGCAGTCGTTGGTGCGCACCTTGCCGATGGAATCCAGGCCGTTGGTCTGGAAGCCGCCCAGCGAGATCAGCTGGTTCATCTCATCGACGGTCAGCTGGTCGAGCAGGGTGTCCCACATGGGATCGTCATAGGCCAGGCCGCGCAGGGCCACGAGCTGCACCGGGTCGGCGCCCTCCACAAAGGTGCCGGTCACCGGGGCTTCGGCGTTGGCGTCGTCCGGGTTGACGGCGTCGGTGGCCGGGTCGTAGTTCGAAATGTTGTAGAAGCTCGCCTTGGAGGCTTCGGGCATTTCGTAGTTCACCGGGGCGGCGCAGGCGTCCTCGTAGTTGGCAAAGCCGTCCGCGCGGGACAGGTAGGCGAAGCCTTCGCCGCGGGCAAAGTCGAACTGGTTGGTGGCGGCCACGGCGTCGCTCTCGCGCTTGTTGCTGCCGGAGTAGGTGACGGTGGCGGGCACGTTGTAGGTCTCGCTGTCAATGACGGTGTGCGAGTCGGAATTGATGGAGATGATGTAGTCGCCCTCCTCCAGCACATAGGCCTTGGCGTTCCGGTCGTCATAGGAGGCCATGTCCTCGGCGTTGAAGGTGACGGTCACGGTCTCGGAAGCGCCCGGCTCCAGCAGCTGGGTCTTGGCAAAGCCGATCAGGTTGGCGGAGGCTTTCTCGATGCCGCCGTTGGTGTAGGGCGGGTTGTAGTACACCTCCACCACTTCCTTGCCGGCCACGCTGCCGGTGTTGGTCACGGTGGCGGTCACGGTGATGGCGCCGTTTTCCTCGGTCACGCTGTCCAGCGTCTGCTCAAAGGTGGTGTAGGACAGGCCGTAGCCGAACGGGAACTGCACGGTGGCGTCGTAGTCGATCAGGCCCTCGACGGCCGCGGTCTCGTAGAACTTGTAGCCGACGTAGATGTTCTCGACATAGTTGACAAAGGACGGGGTGGCGGTGACGTTGCCCTCGCCGTCCAGCACGTTGAACTCGTCCATATTGGTATAGTGGTGCATACCAATATTATTATAGGTGGGGGCGGCGGTCAGGTCGTAGACGAAGGTATCGGTCGTCTTGGCCGAAGGGTTCACCGCGCCGGCAAGGATGTTGCCCAGGCCGTTAAAGCCGGACTGGCCGGTGCCGGGGCACCACAGCACGCTCTTGATCTGGGGGTAGTCCTCGATAAAGCCCAGCTCCAGCGTGGCCGCGCCGTTGTATACCAGCGTCACGTTCTCAAAGTTCTGGCAGACCATCTCCACCATGGCTTCTTCCTGGTTGGACAGGTTCAGGTAGGTGTCGCCCTCGTCCCAGTCGTCGCCCTCGTTCAGGCTTTCGTCATAGGTCTGGGCGTAGCCGACTTCGGGCGCGGTGCCGTTGGCCAGCTCGTACATATAGGTGGGCAGGTCGGCGCCCTCGCCGCCCACGCGGGTGATGACGATGATGGCCTGGTCGGAGTATTCCTTGGCGCTGTTCAGCAGCTCATCGCTGTACTTGGAAACGGCCGGTTCGGGGATGGTCCAGTCGCCCTCCCACATACCCACCACGGGGCGGTCGGCCTTGTACTCGGTGTAGAAATCGATCAGGTCCTGGTTGGGGTTCAGCCCGGCGTTGCGCAGGCCGTCCAGCAGGCTGACCATGGGGAACGCGTCCGACAAAGCGCCGGAGCCGGTGCCGCCGTAGCAGGGATTGATCGAAGCCCAGCCGAACACGTTGACATTGTCGCCGGAAGCCAGCGGCAGGTTGCCGTCGTTGTTCTGCAGCAGCACGATGCCTTCATCCGCAATGTCCTCGCACAGCTCGGTGGCGGTGACGGTGGATTCCTCGCTGATGGAGCCGCCGCCGGTGGCCAGCGAGATCAGGGTGGACATGGGGCCAAAGGCGATCAGGTTGGCGCATACGGTAAAGGCGATCAGGATCGCCATGCCCGCCTGCGCGCGCACCATGTACTTTTTGGACTTGGCCAGCCCGCGCACGGCGATCATCACGATGAGCGCCAGCACCAGCACGATGCCAAAGCCGAGAAGGTGCCACTTGACGGTGTCCAGTACGTTCAATACGTCCTCTATGTTGATTGCCAACATATTGACTTTTCCTCCTAACTTCTTATGGTGGTTCACGATCCATGGGCCAGGGTCGCGCGCCCCCTTGGCCCCTACGCGTTGATTATAAAACATTTGTGAACAAAAGTGTCGGGTTTTGCACAATCTGTTTGTTTTGCGGCAAAATTTGCAAATCGAGGGTAAATCCACGAAAATTCTTTGTGCAGACCCCACAGAAGCCGCCCGGCGGTTCTTGTGCAACCTGCCCGCAGGTACAAAAAAAGCCCCCGCCGGGGCGGGGGCAGATTGCCTCCCTTGTTAAAGGGAGGTGGCCGATCCGCAGGCGAGGCCGGAGGGATTGTTTTGCCTTCAACTGCTGTTTTAAGGAAATAAGGCGGCGTTTCTCCCTTGCCCATTGCCCGCGTTCGCGGGCGGTGATTAAGGAAACAACGCTGCGCGTTGCTAGCCCGCATCGCGCTGGCGCGCGATCTCGCGGCATGGCCGCTCAGGCGGGCTACCCCCAGTCTGCGCAGGCTTCCGGAAACGGCATTCTACCGGCAAGCAATCCCCCAGTCTGCGCCTAACGGCGCAGCCAGCCCCCTTTGACAAGGGGGCCTATGATGGCCTGCGCGGTACCCTTGGTTCGTAGGGCGGGCGTTCACGCCCGCCGCACCTTGGCATAAGCGTCAGACCACGCCCAGGTAATGCACCGTGTTATAGATGCTGATCAGGATGATGACGCCCATCAGGGCCAAAAACAGCTTGTCCACCGCGTTCGAATCCATCTTTTTGTTGATGGCGCGGCCCGCGATGCCGCCGCCGATGCCGCCGGCCACCATCAGCGCCAGCGAGAGCGGCGTGAACTCCGGCACGCTGGCCGTGA
>CALWNS010000020.1 GCA_944382805.1 uncultured Gemmiger sp.
GGCCGAAGCCGCCCGCCAGCGGGCGCACCGGGAACGGCGGGCCGCCGACGCCGCGACCGCCGCGGCCGGCCTGCAGGAGCCGGGGCCCGAACGCCGCGCCGGCGGGGCCAAGACCGAGGCCCGCCGGCCGGACAGGGAGGCCCTGGCCGCCCGCCTGGCCAGACTGGACGAACTGGCCCCGCGCTACGCCCAGCTGGCCGAAGCCGAGACCGCCGCCCGCGCCGCGCAGCAAAGCGAGGCCGCGGCCCGGGCCGCCCTGGCCGAAGCCGAAGCCGCGCAGGAGGACTGGCGCCGCCGGCGCACGGCCGCCGCCGAGGAGCTGGCCGCCTGCGGCGAACCGGGGGCGGACATCGCCCGCGGCGAAGCCCACGAGCAGACCGCGCTGGAACTGCAAAAGACCTGCGCCGACCTGCGGCAGGACGCCCGCGCGCTCAGCGCGCTGGAGGCCGAGCGGGACAAAGCCCAGGCCCGCTACCTGGCCGCGCAGGCCGAGCTGGACGGCTCCACCGCGCGCCTGGCGGAACTGCAGCGGCAGCTGAACGCCGCGCGCGCCGGCCTGCTGGCCCGCACCCTGGCCGAAGGCCGGCCCTGCCCGGTGTGCGGCGCGCTCCACCACCCGGCCCCGGCCGCCCTGGCCCCCGGCCATGTGACCGAGGCCGACTACGAGCGGGAGGCCGCCCGCCAGCGCACGCTGACCGCCGCCGCGCGCCAAACCAGCACCGCGGCCGGCAGCCTGGACGCCGACTGCCAAAGCCGGCGGCAGGCGCTGTACCGCGGCGCGGACCGCTTCCTGGCGCGGCGCAAAAAAGCCTATGCCGGCCCGCCGGCCGCCGAACTCACGCCCGAAGCTTTGGCCGAAGCCCTGGCCGGGCAGGCCCGCGCGCTGGAGACCGGCCTGGCCGGCGTGCGCCGGGACCTGGCCGCCGCCCGCCGGCGGGGCGAGCGCCGCCGCCGGCTGGAAGCCGAACAAAAGCAGCGCGAAGCCCGCGGCCCGCAGCTGGCCGATGCCCTGGCCGCCGCCCACCGCGCGCTGAACGCCGCCGCCCAGGACCGCAGCGCGGCCGAAACCCGCTGCGACGAACTGCGCCGCGGCCTGCCCTGGCCGGACAGCGCCGCCCTGGCCGCCGAGCGGCAAAAGGCCGAAGGCGCGCGCGCCGCGCTGAACGCCGCGCTGGAAACAGCCGCCCGCGAACGCGCCGCCTTTGAGCGGCAGCTGCAAAAGGCCCGGGGCGAAGCCGAAGCCCTGCAAAAAGAGGCGGCCGCCGCCCCGTCCGCCCCGCCGCCCGCCGAGGCCGAAGCCGCCCTGCAGGCGGCCGAACAGGCCCGCAATGCCGCGCGCGCCGCGCTTTCGGCCGCGCAGCAGCGGCAGGGGGCCAACCGCAAAGCGGCCGCCGGGCTGGAAAAGGCCCTGCGGGCGGCCGAGCGCGCCCGCGCGGACGCCGCGCTGTGGGACAATCTGAGCCGCACGGTCAACGGCAACCTGGCCGGCCGGCCCAAGCTGCCGTTTGAACAGTATGTGCAGGCGTTCCACTTTGACAGCGTGGTGGCTGCCGCCAACCTGCGCTTTACCCGCATGACCGGCGGGCAGTACCGCCTGCTGCGGCGCGAGGACGCGGCCATCGCCGCCAAGACCGCGCTGGAACTGGACGTGTTCGACGCCTATACCGGCAAGACCCGCCCGGTGGGCAGCCTTTCGGGCGGGGAGAGCTTTTTGGCCGCGCTGAGCCTGGCGCTGGGCATCAGCGATACCATCCAGCAGAGCGCCGGCGGGGTACAGGTGGACACCTTGTTTGTGGACGAAGGCTTCGGCACGCTGGACGCCGAAGCGCTGGACAAAGCCATCGATACGCTGACCGCGCTGGCCGGGGCCGACAAGCTGGTGGGCATCATCAGCCACGTGGAAAGCCTGCAGGATCGCATCCCGCGCAAGATCCTGGTGCAAAAATCCCGCCGCGGCAGCACCGCCGCCGTGGCGGTGGAATAAGCTTCCCCCGGCAGCCTGCACGGCCGCCGGGGGAAGTTTTTGCTTTATTCGGCCTGCGCGGCGCGGGGCTGCAGGCGGTCGATCAGCCAGCCGGAGATGGTGACCGTGACCAGCGACCAGGCAATGCGCATCACCGGCAGGTAGCTGAGCGAAAGCGCCAGCACGGTCAGGTCGGTGACCAGGTAGCTCGTGCGCATCCGCCAGCCGGTCAGCTTGGAGATGACCAGCGCCAGCGCGTCGTCGCCGCCGCTGGACCCGCCCTGCCGCACGATCAGCCCCACGCCCACGCCCACGAACGCGCCGCCCAGCACGGCGGCCGCCAGCGGCCAGGGCGAAAGGTCGGGCAGGGCGTAGGGCAGGGCCTCCCACAGCTTAAAAAAGCCGGCCACCGCCGCCGTGGATACCAGCGAGGTGCGGATGAACCCGCCGCCCAGGTACCGCCAGGCCGCCAGGTAGCACGCCAGGTCCAGCACCGGCGACACCAGCGAGGCCGGCAGCCCGGTCCAGTGGTTGAAGAACAGCAAAAGCCCCAACACGCCGCCCTCGGTAATGGAAGTGCGGCTGTGGATGTTGTGCAGCCCAAAGCTCAGGATGGCGGCGCCCAGCAGCAGCGGGGCCAGGTTTTGCGGGCGCAGCAGCGCGGCAAAGGCGCGCGTTTCGTGTTGCAGACGTTCGCGGAAATTCATTTTCTAAAATTTATACCTTTCTGTGTTTTTATGCGTAACCACAAAGATCGCCCGCCCTCCGCCGGGAAACAGAGAGCGGGCGCTGTTTTTATTCGGTTGGGCGGCGCGGTTTTACGCCGGCACGGCGGCCTTGCCGCGCTGTTCGTCCAGCATGGGCTGGATGATGGTCTTGCGGCACCGCGCGCGGAAGGCCAGGCACAGCACCACGGCGACGACTTCGGCCACCGGGAACGCCAGCCAGATCAGTTCCAGCCGGCCGGCCAGGCTCAGCAGCCAGGCCGCCGGCAGCAGCACCACCAGCTGGCGGATGATGGACACCCACAGCGCCAGCACGCCGTGGCCCAGCGCCTGGAAATACGAGGAGGAAATCACGCTGATGCCGGCCATCAGGAACGAGAACGAGATGATGCGCAGCGCCACCGTGCCGATGGCCAGCATATCCGCGCTGGCGTTAAAGATGCCCAGCAGCACGCCCGGCAGCAGCTGGGCGGCCAAAAAGCCCGCCAGCATAATGCCCACGGCGTACAGCGTCGCCAGGCGCAGCGTACCCAAAATGCGCTGCGGCTTGCGCGCGCCGTAGTTGTAGCTGACAATGGGCACCATGCCGTTGTTTAAGCCGAACACCGGCATAAACACAAAGCTCTGCAGCTTAAAGTATACGCCGAACACGGCCACCGCCGTGCTGGAAAAGCCGGTCAGGATGCTGTTCATGCCAAAGGTCATCACGCTGCCGATGGCGTTCATGCCGATGGACGGCAGGCCCACCGTATAAATGCGGCGGATGGTGCGCCCGGACGGGCGGAACCCGCGCAGGGTCAGGCGGATGTCCCGGTTGCTGCAGGCGTTAAGCACAAAGGCCGTGGCCGCGCCCACAAACTGGCCCAGCACGGTGGCGATGGCCGCGCCGGCGGCCTCCATGCGGGGCACGCCGAACAAGCCGAAGATGAACACCGGGTCCAGCACAATGTTGGTCAGCGCGCCGGCCATCTGGGTGATCATGGCGTAGGTGCTGTGGCCGCTGGCCACCAGCACCTTTTCCATCATGCACTGCAGGCAGCAGCCGATGCTCAGCACCGTGCAGATGGTCAGGTACTCGGTGCCGTAGCGGGCGATCAGCGGGTCGTTTGTCTGGGAATGGATGAACGCCTTGGCGCCGAACACGCCAAACAGCAAAAAGCCAAGGGAGCTGCACACGGCCAGAAACAGGCCGTTCATGGCCGCGCGCTCGGCCTCGGCGCGGTTGCCCTCGCCCAAAGACTTGGACAGGTGCGCGTTCACGCCCACCGCCGTGCCCACCGCAAACGCGATGAGCAGGTTCTGGATGGGGTAGGCAAGGCTTACGGCGGACAGCGCCTCCTCGTTGACATAGGAAACAAAGATGCTGTCCACCACATTGTACAGCGCCTGCACCAGCATCGAGATCATCATCGGGATGGCCAGCGAAAGCAGCAGGGGGTTCAGCGGTTCGGTGCCCATACGGGCCGCAGCGGACGGTTTGCTCATGCTTTGATCGATTCCTCCATGGCACGGGCGGCCTGTACGATCAGCTGGGCGCAGGCTTCGCGCCCCAGTGCGGCGTTCAGGCACAGGTCATAGTTTTTGGCCTCGCCCCAGCGGTTTTCGGTGTAGTAGTTATAGTAGGTCGCGCGGGCGCGGTCGTGCTTGGCCAGGGCGGTCTCCCACAGGCGGTCGGTCATATCCTTTACGCCGGGGCGGACCTTGGCGTTTTGGATGCGCATATCCAGCGGCGCGTACACAAAGGTGCGCAGCACGTTGGGGCGGTCGCGCAGGACATAGTCGCCGCAGCGGCCCAGGATCACGCAGCTTTCGCGCGCGGCGACCTCCTTGATGACGTTGGACTGCAAAATATACACCTGGTCGGCCAGGGGCATGGTGTTGCCCATCATGTACAGGCTGTAGATCAGGCTGCCGCTGCGCTGGTTTTCGCTGGCGGCGATGGCCTCCTCGGTCAGGCCGCTCTTTTTGGCGGCCATTGTGATAAGTTCCTTGTTATACAGCTTTACGCCCAACAGCTCCGCTACGCGCTGGGCGATCTCGCTGCCGCCGGACGCATATTCGCGCGCCATCGTGATCACCAAAGGTTCCATAGTTGCCACCTCGTCTTTCATAAAATCAGCGTTTGTTGCCAAGGGGCCGCAGGCCCCCTACTATACTCCCAGTATACCCCAGCCCGCGCAAAAAGGCAAGGGGGGGCCGCCGTGCGCGCCGGGCAAAAAAGCGGGCGCGGCGCTTGCCGCCAAGCGCGCGGCGCAGTATACTATAGGCAAAAAGCGCCCCGCGGGGCGCACAAAAAAGGAGAGACCCGCCATGCCCCTGCGCCTTGCCGTTTTGTCCGCCAGCCGCATCGTAAAGGAATTTTTGGACCATGCGGCCGAAATGCCCGAACTGACCCTGGCCGCCCTGTGCTGCCGCCCCGAAAGCGAAGCCAAAGGCCGCGCCCTGGCCCAAAAGGCCGGTATCCCGCGCCTGTATACCGGCGAGGCGGAAATGTACGCCGCCGGCGGGTTCGACGCCGTGTACATCGGCACCGCCAACCACCTGCACGCCGCCGCGGCGCGCCGGGCGCTGGCGGCCGGGTACCACGTCATGCTGGAAAAGCCGTTCACCCCCACGGCGGCCGAAGCGCGGGAACTGTTTGCCCTGGCCGAGCAAAAGGGGCTTTTGCTGTTCGAGGCCATCACCACGCCCTACCTGCCCGGCTACCGGTTTTTGCAGGCCGAACTGCCCAAGATCGGCCCGGTGCGCGGCGCGCTGGCAAACTTTTCCGCCCGCAGCGCGCGGTATGACGACTACCTGCGCGGGGTGTGGAACACCACGTTCGACCCGGCCTGCTACGGCGGCGCGCTGTACGATATGAACGTGTACAACCTGCACTTTTTCTACGGCCTGCTCGGCGCGCCCCAAAGCGCCGAATACCGCCCCACGCGGGGCAAAAACGGCATCGACACCGCCGGCACGGCGCTTTTGCAGTACCCGGATTTCTGCGCCGCCGCGCTGGCCGCCAAGGACAGCGGCGCGCCGCAGTTTGCGCTGGTGCAGGGCGAAAACGGCTGCCTGGTGCTGCACGGCGGCACCAACAGTGTGGACGCGGTGTACAGCGTGGTGAACGGCGCGCGCACCGAAGGCCCCGCCCCCGCCCGCCACCGCATGGCTTACGAATTTGCCGAATTCGCGCGCATCCTGGCCGAACACGACGCCCCCGCCGCCGCTGCCGCCCGCCGCCGCACCCTGGCCGTAATGGACCTGCTGGAACCCCTGCGGCCGTATTAAGGCGGGGGCTGGGTTCGCATGGCCTTTACGCCAAACGCAAAATATTAGCCTGCGCGGTAACCGTGATTTGTAGGGAACGGTCTTGACCGTTCCGGGCACGTCCCGGCCGCCGCAAGGTTTGCGGGAGGAATCTCCGGCCTAAGAGCCGCCGCTGCGCGGCGGTTGGCCTCCGAAACGCGCCTGCGGGCGCAGTAAATCCCTCCCCTACAAATGGTTTTTCCGCGCGCGGCCGTATCGTTGAGCTTTCGCCCGCCGCAGGCAAAGGGCGCGCTGCAGTTCAGCATCTGCAGCGCGCCCTTTGCTTTTACGGTTTCATCGCTTCGGGGTTGATATACTGCCCGGCCTGCAGGCATTCCAGGTGCAGGTGGCTGGGCAGGGCGCTTTCGCTGGGCACGGCGCCCAGGGTGCCCAGGATGTCGCCGCGCGCCACGGCGTCGCCGGCGGCCACGGCGGCTTCGCCCAGGCCGCAGTAGCGCCAGGTCACGCCTTTTTCGGCCGCCACGGTCACCACCGTACCCCACAGCGCGTCCTGCTCCACCGCTTCGACCGTGCCGGCCTGTACGGCCTGCACGCCGCTGCCCTGTTCGCAGGCGTAGTCCGCGCCGTTGTGGGTGCGCCAGTCGCCCAGCGTTTCGCTGTACACCAGCTCGCTGCCGCTGAAGGCGGCCAGCGGCTCAGCGTCCGCCGGCCAGACGGAAGAAACGCCCTGCGGCGCAGCCGAGCCGGAGGAAACGCCACCCGCGCCGGCACCAGCGGCAGGCTGCTGCGAGGCAGAGGCAGGCTGCGAGGGCGCCGCCGGCGCAGCAGAGGGCGCCAAGGTGGGCGCCGGCGTGGCCAGCGGCACATCCGTGGCCGGGTTGGTAACGATGGTGTCCGGTTGGTCCCATGTGCTGTCCTCCTGTAAGGTTTGGCCGCGCGCGCCGGCCAGCTGTTCCACGCTTTGCACCACGCGGCTGACGGCCAGCACGCCGGTCACGGTGGCGGCCAGCACCAGCGCCAGGCAGAACAGGTACAGCCCCTTTTCCTTAAAAAATGCTTTCACAGCGGTTCATCCTCCCCCGTTTTGCGGAAATGTTTGCCCATAGTCTGGCACAAAACGGGGCGGAATATACAAGGCCGGCCGCGGCCGGCTGCCGGGGGAAGTTTATTCCGCCGCCGCAGGGGGGAACCTGTGCGGCGGTTTTCCATGTGCGGCGGGGCGCCGTGAAACGCGGCGCCCCGCTATACCCCGGGAAGGCGCCGGCCTTCTGCCGCTCTGGGTCCAAGATGTATGGCGGCTCTGCAAAAATTGTTCCCGCAGGGCCGCTTTTCCTCTTGCAAAATCGCGCCGGAACAGGTAAACTATATTTATCTATTCGTTTCATTTTTCACCACAGTGCCCGCGCGCCGCGCCGGGCTACAGGAGCTGCCGTATGGAATATCCCGAAACTGCCCGCGCCCTGCGCTTTGACGAAAACGGGCTGATCCCCGCCATCGTGCAGGACCACTATACCAAACAGGTGCTGACGCTGGCCTACATGAACGCCGAGACGCTGGCCCTGACCATTGCCGAAGGGCGCACCGTGTTCTGGTCCCGCAGCCGGCAGGAGATCTGGCGCAAGGGCGAAAGTTCCGGCAATGTGCAGCGGGTCGTTTCCATCACGGCCGACTGCGATAAAGACGCCCTGGTGGTGGAGGTCGTAAAAAGCGGCCCCGCCTGCCATACCGGCGCCGAAAGCTGCTTTTTTGACCCCGTTTACGTTTCGGACGAGCTGAAACAGTTCACCTGGCAGGGCCTGTACGCCCTGATCGAGGGCCGCAAGACCGACCCGCAGCAGGGCAGCTATACCAGCTACCTGTTCGACAAGGGGCTGGAAAAGATTCTGAAAAAGGTCGGGGAGGAAAGCACCGAGGTCATCATCGCCGGCGCCAAGCGCGATGTGGCGGAAACGATCTACGAGATCAGCGACCTGGCCTACCACGTGCTGGTGCTGATGATCGAGCTGGGCATTTCGGTCGAGGATATCACCCGGGAGCTGGAAAAGCGCCACGTGGTGGACCATAAAGTAAAACAAGAGAGGATGCAGTGACCATGGCGGGCGAATACAAACTGAGTTCGGTACACGTACATTCCAAACTCTGCGACGGCAAAAACACCCTGGACGAACTGGCGGTGACCGCCTGGAAGGCCGGGCTTAAAACGCTGGGCTTTTCCGGCCACAGCCACACCCCCTGCGATATCGAATACTGCATGACCCAGAGCCGCACCGCGCTGTACCGCGCCCAGGTGGCCAAGCTGAAGGAGCGCTACGCCGGCAAGCTGGACATCCTCTGCGGGCTGGAGTGGGATCTCTTTTCGGACGACGACCCCGCCGCCTATGATTATTTCATCGGCAGCGTACACTATGTGCAGGGCCCCAAGACCGGCCGCTATTACGAGATCGACTTCCGCGAAAGCGACCTGGCCGCCTGCATCCGCGACGACTTTGACGGCGACGGCCTGGCCGTGGCGGAGGCCTACTACCAAAACGTGCAGCAGGTGGCGGCCAAAAAACCGACCATCCTGGGCCACTTTGACCTGATCAAAAAGATCAATCGCGGCAACAAGTTCTTTAACGAGGACGCCCCCCGCTACCACGCGGCGGCTGCCGCCGCGCTGGAGGCCGCGGCCGCCAACGGCTGCGTGCTGGAGGTGAACACCTCCGGCGTGTTCCGCGGCTACCGGGACGATTTCTTCCCCGGCGAAGCGCTGCTGCGCCGCTGGCGGGAACTGGGCGGCCAGGTGGTCATCACCGCCGACGCCCACACGGCCAAGGCGCTGACCTTCGGCTACGAGGAGGTCGCCGCCCAGCTCAAGGCCCTGGGCTACACCCGGGTGCAGGTGCTGGGCAAGGACGGCTTTGCCCCCTGCGAACTGTAACGTGCTTTCACCCTTTTCTTTTCCCTTGCCGGATAGAAAACCAAAGGGCGCGTTGCAGAACAGACATCTGCAGCGCGCCCTTTTTGTGGGCAAAATAGATTGTGGCAGAGAGGAATGTGGGAAATATGGAAGCAAGCCGTGCGGAATTGACATAAGAAACCAGACCCCG